>JBDTYM010000012.1:0-58660 GCA_040005635.1 Dokdonella sp.
TCCTGGATCCGCAGATCGCCGCACACCTCGCGTTGCCGGCGACGGCCTTCGGCATCTATGCCGGCGCCACCGTGCACGAAGTCGCCCAGGTGGTCGCGATCGGCAACGCGGTGAGCCCGGCAGCGACCGACACCGCCGTAATCGTCAAGCTGACACGCGTGCTGCTGCTGGTGCCATTCCTGTTCATTCTCGGTGGCTGGCAGGCGCGCAAGAACGGCGTGCGCGGCGCGATCAGCATTCCGTGGTTCGCGCTGGGCTTCGTCGGCGTGTGTGCGCTCAATTCGCTGATCGTGCTGCCGCCGACACTGCGCGGCCGTCTGCTCGATCTCGACACCTTGCTGCTCGCCATGGCAATGGGCGCGCTCGGCCTCGAAACCCGTTTCGCGCGCTTGCGTGCGCTCGGGCCCAAGCCGCTGATACTCGCGTTCGTGCTGTTCCTCTGGCTGACGATCGGCGGCTACTGGCTGACGCGCTGGCTGGCGTGGCCGGCGTGACGCGGACGGCATAAAGCGATTGCCGGCCGATCGTGCATCGCGATACGCTGCCGCGAGGGGAAACACTCATGTCGACAACAGCGTGGGGCGCGGACATGTTCGATCGCAACGAGATATGTCTTTGGGTGCCGGGATTGTGCCTGGCCTTTCTTCTGGGGATGACGGGCGCACACGCAGCCACGGTCGATCGCTATGGCCGCCTTCTCGTCGACGCGCACGGAACACCTTACTCGTACGACGCCCGGTCGGCGACGCCCTTGCGCACTGGCGATACATGGACGGCGTTCGCCGGTCGGCGCGACCGGTCACCGAGCCCACAGCTGATACCGGCCCGGTCACTGCGGCCGCACAGCGCAAGCGGCGCGAATTTCGGCTTGGGCCCGTTCATGGCGTACCCGGTCGGCAGTTGGCCGGACAGCGTGGCGATATTCGACGTCAACGGCGACGGTCGCAACGACGTGGTGCTGACGACGACGTTCTACTTCGATACCGTCAACGACTATCACGTGTTCGTTTTCCTGCAGGCAGCCGATGGCTCGCTGAATGCGCCGATCTCGGTGCCCTATCCGGATCATGCCAATTCGACGGGCCTGGCCGTGATGCGCGTGGGCCGCGCGGCGATCGCGCAGAGCAGCCTCACCAGTGAAATCATCGTCGGCAGCGATGCCGGCATCACGCGCTTCCTGGTCAAGCGCGGGGCGATCGGCTCCGGCCTCTTCTTGCTCGGCCAGAATTCCTCGACCCTGGCCGTGATCGACGCCAACCTCGACCACGTCAACGATATCGTCGCCCTCAGCTGGGATAGCGATGCCGAGATATTTTCCGGCGACGGCTCCGGCGGCTTCGGAACGCCGTTGCCGCTGGTCTCCAACAATGCCGGCTGGAACAGCATGGTCGCCCGCGATTTCGACAACGACGGCAAGAGCGATCTGCTGATCGCATCCGGGCAAGGCGTCGGCGCGCAGTCCATCAATGTGCATTGGCAGGCCGGCGACGGGCACCTCGGACCGCCGACCTCGTTCGGCCCTCCGCAGGATCACATCTGGTATGCAGGCGCCGGCGACATCAACGGCGACGGTCGAGCCGACATCGTGGCGTCCAGGGCCTACAACAGCCCGACCTGGCTTTGGTATTTCAAAGGCCAGCAGGGACGCACGTTCGCGCCCGCTATGGCGCTGCCGAGCTATGACATTCCTGAAACCGTCGTGGTCAAGGACGTGAATGGCGACGGGCTCGACGATATCGTCACGTTGCACGGCGGCTGGCAGGAGGCGGGGGTCTATCTCCAGGCGAGCGACGGCGGCATGGGGCCCGAGCAGCTGTACGACCTCCCGTACGCCAGTCACTACGGATCGACGGGACTTGCGCTCGGGGACATCAACTCTGACGGCTGCACGGACGCCGCGATCGCCGACTACAACAACGGACTCGTCGTCATGTACGGACACGATTGCGCACACGCTGCCAAGCAGTCCGCTCAATGATGTGAGGCGCATCGATCGGCAAAGAGGCTAGGATGCGCGGATGCCGACGCCTTCCGCTTTTGAACGCCACACGCACAAGAAACGCTTCGGCCAGCACTTCCTGCATGACGCCGGCATCCTGCGCCAGATCGTGCAGGCGATCGATCCGCGGCCCGGCGAGTGCGTCGTCGAGATCGGCCCCGGTGACGGCGCGCTGACGCTGCCGCTGTTGCGCGTGTTGGGCCGGCTGACGGTAGTCGAACTCGATCGCGACCTGATCCCGCGCCTGCGCGCTGCCGCCGAAGGCGTCGGCGAACTCGAGATCGTCAATGCCGACGTGCTCGGCGTGGATCTGCACGTGCTCGCCGCCGGTCGACCGCTGCGCGTGGTCGGCAATCTGCCGTACAACATCTCCTCACCGATTCTGTTCCACTGCATCGATCATCTCGACGCGATCCGCGACATGCATTTCATGCTGCAGAAGGAAGTCGTCGAGCGCATGGCCGCAGCGCCGGGCAGCAAGGTCTATGGCCGCCTGTCGGTGATGCTGCAACTCGCCTGCCGGGTGGAGCCTTTGCTCGGCGTGCCTCCCGGCGCGTTTCGCCCGCCACCGAAGGTCGACTCGGCAGTCGTGCGGCTGACGCCGCGACCGTTGGCGGAGCGACCCGCGGTCGCTGCGAACGCCATCGCGCGGGTGGTCAGGGCCGCCTTCGGCCAACGCCGCAAGACGCTGACGAACGCACTGCACGGAGTCGTCACGCCGGAGCGCATGCTCGCTGCCGGCGTCGATCCGAAGGCGCGCGCTGAGCAGCTGACACCGGCTGCGTTCGTCGCGCTCGCCGCCGGTCTCGACACCGAATGAGGCGGCCGACACGACATTTCGCTCTTTACAACTTGCCCACACGCCCCGTGTCCCTGAAAATCACCCCATGAGCGGCAAGAAGCCCTACGACATCACGATTTCCGTCGACACACGCTTTCTGGATGACCAGTCGGCGCCGTCCGACAACCGTTACGCGTTCGCGTACACGATCACGATCGCCAACCACGGCACCGTTGGCGCGCGCCTGTTGTCGCGCCACTGGGTCATCACCGACGGCAACGGCAAGGTGCGCGAAGTGCACGGCGACGGCGTCGTCGGCGAACAACCCTGGGTGCGTCCCGGCGACGACTACGAATACACCTCCGGCGCCGTGCTGGAGACCGCGCTCGGCACGATGCGCGGCAGCTACCAGATGATCGCGGACGATGGCACCCATTTCGACGCCTATATTCCCGCATTCGTGCTGTCGACCCCGAGGACGCTGCACTGATGGCAACCTGGGCCATTGGAGACATCCAGGGTTGCCACGATGAACTTGTCCGTCTGATCGAAAAGCTCCGCTTCGATCCTGCCACCGACAAGCTCTGGTTCTGTGGCGACCTGGTCAACCGCGGCGGCCAGTCGCTGGCGGTGCTGCGCACGGTCAAGGCGCTCGGCGATCGCGCGGTCGTTGCGCTCGGCAACCATGATCTCTCGCTGCTGTCGATTGCTGAACGCAAGCGCGAGGAACAGGGGCGCGTGAACCCGGAACTGCGCGAAGTGCTGTTTGCGCCGGACCGCGATGAACTGATCGGCTGGCTGCGCCGGCAGAACCTGCTGCACGTCGACCGCAGCCTGGGTTTCCTGCTCGTGCATGCCGGGCTGTTCCCGCGCTGGACCGTACAGCAGGCCGAGGAAGTCGCGCGCGAGATCGAGGACAAGCTGCGCGGTGAAGGCTATCGCCGCCTGCTCAAACAGCTGTTCGGCAACAAACCGGACCTGTGGACCCCGAAACTGCGCGGCATCGATCGCTGGCGTGCCGGCATCAACGTGTTCACTCGCATGCGCTACTGCGATGTGCGCGGTCGCATCGCGTTCAGTGACAAGGGCATTCCCGGCACGCAACGTCCCGGCCTGTACCCCTGGTATGAGGTACCGGGGCAGATCCGGCGCGACATCCGCGTGGTCTGCGGGCACTGGTCGACGCTCGGCCGCTTCGCCGGCCTCGGCGTGAACGCGATCGACACGGGCTGCGTCTGGGGCGGCGCGCTGACCGCGCTGCGCCTGGACAGCGATGAACCGGAATTCGTCAGCATCAAGTCGGATCGCAAACCGACACCGGGCAAGGAACAGGACTGAGCGCGCGGCGCCGTCGCGAAGCACAGGCAGGTGGTGACATGGCAGCCAGCAAGCGGATCCGCCTCGACGAACGCCAAATCGCCCTGATCGCACGCGCGCTTGCCGAACCGCGCCGCCAGCAGATCCTCAAGCAGATCGGCGAACACGCCGAGCCGCTGCCTTGCAGCGTGCTGCACGAGGCGCATCCGATCAGCGCCGCAACGCTCTCTCATCATATGAAAGAGCTGGAAACCGCCGGCCTGATCCGCATCGTCCGCGAGGGCAAGTTCGCCAACCTCGCCCTCCAGCGCGACGTCCTGCACGCCTACCTCGACCGGCTCGCGAAAATCTGAATCATCACCCTTGAAATCCCGTTGTTGAGCCCCTTGTCGTTTAGACGATTAGATAACTATCTAATTGTTCCCTGACAAACAAACATAAGGAAAAGCGTAGATGAGCAAGCTGGCAGGCAAAGTTGCCGTGGTGACGGGCGCGTCGAAGGGTATCGGCGCCGGCATCGCGAAGGCGCTGGGCGCCGCGGGCGCCGCCGTCGTGGTGAATTACGCATCGAGCAGGGAAGGCGCCGACCGTGTGGTGACCGAAATCACCGGCAAGGGCGGCAAGGCGATCGCGGTACAGGGCGACGTGTCGAAGGCGGCCGATGTGCAACGCCTGTTTACCCAGGCGAAGCAGGCCTTCGGCACACTCGACGTTCTGGTCAACAATGCAGGCGTCTACCGCTTCGCGCCGATCGAGGAAGTGACCGAAGAGGAGTTCCATCGCCAGTTCAACACGAACGTACTCGGTCTGCTGCTGACGACGAAGGAAGCCGTCAAGCACTTCGGCGCCAACGGTGGCAGCGTGATCAACATCGGCTCGACTGCCAGCACGTTGGGGTTGCCCGGGACGGCGGTGTATACCGCGACCAAGGGTGCGGTCGATACGATCACGCACGTACTGTCGAAGGAACTCGGGCCGAGAAAAATCCGCGTGAACTCGATCAATCCGGGCGGTGTGGAGACCGAAGGCCTGCATACGATGGGTGTGATCGGCAGCGACTTCGAGAAGCACATGATCTCGCAGACGCCGCTCGGCCGACTCGGTCAGCCGGACGATATCGCAACGATAGCGGTGTTCCTGGCGTCCGAGGATTCGGGCTGGCTGACTGGAGAAAAGCTGCTGGCTTCGGGTGGCATGCGCTGACGCGCAGATTCGCGACGCGATGCCTGCTCGCGGGCGTCGCGTCGACGATCGATCAGCGCAGCGCGTAGTCGACGAACGTGAATGCGAACTCGTGGCGCGCGTCGCGCGGATGAGATTCGCGCGCGATCTCGGTCCACGCGTCGGCGTCGAACGGCGGAAAGAACGTATCCACATCGACTGCCGCCGTGTCGATCCAGGTCAGATGAAGCCGCGTCGCGTGCGGCAACGCCAGCGTGTACACCTCGCCGCCGCCGATGACGGCAAGCTGCGCGGCACCGGCGTGCGCGATCGCTTCGTCGATGCTATGCACGACGCGTTGCCCGGCGAAAGGTGCCGTATCGCCACGCGTCAGCACGATATTCTCGCGCCCCGGCAATGCTCGGCCGATCGCCAGCGCTGTCTTGCGTCCCATCAGCACCGGCTTGCCGAGCGTGAGCTCCTTGAAGCGCTTCAAGTCATCCGGCAAATGCCACGGCATCCCACCGTCGCGGCCGATCGCCAGATTGCGATCGAGCGCGGCAATCAGACTGAGCTGGCTCACACCGCCACCGGCGCCTTGATCGCAGCGAGCGGCGCGTAGTCGATGAACTTGATGTCTTCGTAGCGGAAGTCGAACAGCGAACGCACGTCCGGATTCAGTACCAGCTTCGGCAACGACTGCGGCTGCCGAGCGAGCTGTTCGCGCGCCTGCTCGAAATGGTTCGAGTACAAATGCGCATCGCCGAGCGTGTGCACGAAGTCGCCCGGCGAAAGATCACACACCTGGGCGACCATCTGCGTCAGCAAGGCATAGCTCGCGATGTTGAAGGGAACACCGAGGAAGATATCGCCGGAGCGCTGATACAACTGGCAGGAAAGCCGGCCATTGGCGACATAGAACTGGAACATCGTGTGGCACGGCTGCAGCGCCATCTTCGGCAGATCTTCAACATTCCACGCGCTGACGATCAGGCGGCGCGAATCCGGATTGCGCTTGATCTCGTCGACGACCGACGCGATCTGATCGACGACGCGGCCGTCCGCACATCTCCAGGCGCGCCACTGCTTGCCATAGACCGGGCCGAGCTCGCCGTCCGCATCGGCCCATTCGTTCCAGATACCTACGCCGTTGTCCTTCAGGTAGCGGATGTTGGTCTCGCCGCGCAGGAACCAGATCAGCTCGTGCACGATCGATTTCAGATGCAGTTTCTTCGTGGTGACCAGCGGGAAGCCCTGGCTGAGGTCGAAACGCATCTGCCAGCCGAACACGCTGCGCGTGCCGGTGCCGGTGCGGTCGGCTTTCTCGGCGCCATGCTCGAGAACGTGGCGCAGCAGGTCGAGATACTGGCGCATCAGGCGCCCTCCTGATCCTTGATTTCGTCCTTCTCCGGCATCGTGACCGAATACAGGCGCAGCGTCGGTGCGTTGCGTGAAAGCCAGAGCAAGAACAACCCGACCAGGATCAACGGCAACGACAGGATTTGCCCCATCGTGAGCCAGCCGAACGCGAGGTATCCCAATTGCACGTCGGGAATGCGTACGAATTCGATCGCGAAACGAAACACGCCGTAGAGCAACGCGAACAGCCCCGATACCGCGTAGCGCGGACGCGGCTTGCGCGAGTAGAACCACAGAATCGCGAACATCACGACGCCTTCGAGCGCCACTTCGTAAAGCTGCGACGGATGCCGTGCCTGATCATTCAGCTGGCCGGCGAGATACATCTGGTAGAGCTCGTCGTGGGTCTTCTGCAGCGAGCTCAGCGCGCTCGGAAAGATCATGCCCCACGGCTTGTCCGTGATGCTGCCCCAAAGTTCGCCATTGATGAAGTTGCCGAGGCGGCCGAGACCGAGACCGATCGGAAACAGCGGCGCGACGAAGTCGATCACGTCGAAGTAATGCAGTTGGTGCTTGCGCGTCCAGATCAGCCCCGCGAGCAGCACGCCGAGCAAGCCGCCATGAAACGACATGCCGCCTTCCCAGACGCGGATGATGCTGGCGGGATTGGCTATCAACTCGGCCGAGTTGTAGAAGATCATGTAGCCGATGCGTCCGCCGATGATCACGCCGAGCATCACGTAGAACGCCAGATCGGAGAACTGATCTGCGGTTACCGGCAAGCGACCGGCCGCGCGCCGCCGCTGGCCGAGCCACCACGCGCCGGCGAAGCTGAGCAGGTACATGATGCCGTACCAGTGCACTTCGACTGGGCCGAGCGAAAAGAAGACGGGGTCGAAATTGACGAAATAGGGCACGCGTGGGCTCGAGTCAGATTCAGCGATGCAACTGACGGGACGTGGCCGTCGGGTGTCATGCAAGTTTCGCCCATCCCTCGGATGTGCGCCATCCCCGCGTCCGTGTTCCCGCATGGAATGGGTGTCAGCGAACGCCGATAACGGCTGGGGCCGTTCGTACTTGCTGCACCGACCCTGTCCGACGGATGGACAAGACCCCTCGACGGTGAAACCGACGCCGATCGTACTTGGCCAGGGACAAGTACTCGATCACGTCGACTTCGCCTTGCCAGCGCGTGACCCGATTTCCAGCAGCGGCTTCGGCGACTGACGACGGTCTATGCCGGCAACACGCGGACGACGAACCCCTTGAGATAATCCGTCTCCGCAATCGCCGGATGCACCGGATGATCCGGCGCCTGCTGCAGCTGGATCAGCAGCTGCGCCTGACGGTCGAGATGGCGCACGCCCTGCTGCACCGCTTCGAGCAGCGCCGCACGCGGCATATGGTGCGAACACGAGCAGGTTACCAGGATGCCGTCCTTCGCCAGCACCTGCATGCCGAGTTCGTTGAGACGTCGATACGCGATGCGGCCTTCGTTGAAGTCCTTCTTACGCTTGATGAAGGCCGGCGGGTCGAGGATCACAACGTCGAAGTGCTCGCGCGCCTCGCGCAGCGCCTTCAGATGATCGAACGCATCGGCGCGGACCGCCGTCACGCGATCGGCCAGGCCATTGCGTTCGGCATTGCGCGCGACCGCTTCGATTGCCGCCGCCGACGCATCGACACAGACGACCTCACTGGCTCCCGCCGCCGCCGCGCGCAAACCCCAGGCACCGAGGTAGCTGAACATGTCGAGCACGCGCTTGCCTTTGACGAAGCGCGCAAGCTGGTCGCGGTTTTCGCGCTGGTCGTAGAACCAGCCGGTCTTCTGGCCGCCGACCGGATCAATCACGAAGTCGAGACCGCCTTCGCGCGCGATCACCTCGCCGCCGTATGCGCCGTGACCGAGATCGGCGTATTCGGGCAACTGCTCCATCGTGCGGATCGCAGCGTCGTTCTTCCACCATAGCTGACGCGGTTTCAACACCTTGACGATCGCCGCGGTGACGTCATCCTTCAGGCGCTCCATGCCGGCCGTCGTGATCTGACCGACCAGCACGTCACCGTAGCGATCGAGCGTCAGGCCGGGCAACCCGTCGGATTCGCCGAACATGAGCCGGTAGTAAGGCTCGGCATACAGGCGTTCGCGCAAGCTGAGGGCGACATTCAAGCGGTGCACGATCAACGAACGATCGAGCGCGTGTTCGACACCGCGCGAGACCAGCCGAGCCGCAATCAGCGAATTCGGATTCACGTAGCCGATGCCGAGTGGCTTGTCGCGATGATCGACGATCGCGACGATCTCGCCCGACTCGAATGCGCTCAAAGGCGAGCGCGCGACGTCCACCTCGTTGGAGAACACCCACAGATGCCCGGCGCGCAGGCGTGCGTCCTCGCCGCGTTTCAGATAGAGGGCTGGATATTCGATTTCGTCGGTCACATCGGGGGCCATGCAGCATCGCAGCCGCGCACGGTAGCCCGAACACGGCGGCGCAACAACCCGCGACGTACACTGCCGGCATGACGAACCGCCTTTCCCTCGAAAGCAGCCCCTACCTGCGCCAGCATGCGGACAATCCGGTCGACTGGTGGCCGTGGGGCGAAGAAGCGCTGGCGACAGCGCGGCGGGAGAACAAGCCGATCCTGCTCTCGATCGGCTACGCCGCCTGCCACTGGTGCCACGTGATGGCGCACGAGAGCTTCGAGGATGCAGCAACCGCACGCGTGATGAATGCGCTGTACGTCAACATCAAGGTCGATCGCGAGGAGCGCCCCGATATCGACAAGGTCTACCAGCTGGCGCACCAGGCGCTTGCGCGGCGCGGCGGTGGCTGGCCGCTGACGATGTTCCTGACGCCGGGCGATCTGCTGCCGTTCTTCGCCGGCACCTATTTCCCGAAGACAGCGCGCTACAACATGCCGGCCTTCGGCCAGGTCCTCGAAGGCGTACGCCGCTGGTTCGACGAGAAACCTGACGAAGTACACGCGCAGAACGGGGCGCTGGCGCGTTTTCTCGCCGATCACGGCCGCGGTGCAGCGCATGCCGATGCCCTCGACGATGCACCCTTGCGTATCGCGCTCGAACGCATCGCCGAAAGTTTCGACGACATCAATGGCGGACATCGCGGCGGCCCGAAGTTTCCGCACGCGAGCGAGATCGAATGGCTTCTCGCCACGCCACCTCGCGCACGCACGCCGGCCGCCGAAATGGCTCGCCTCACCCTCGTCCGGATGGCGTCGCGCGGCCTGCGCGATCATCTCGGCGGCGGCTTCTTTCGCTATTGCGTCGATGCCGAATGGGACATCCCGCACTTCGAGAAAATGCTTTACGACAACGCGCAGCTGCTGCCGCTCTATGCGGACGCCGCGGCGCGTTTCGGCGAACCCGCGTTCGCCGCGGCCGCGCGCGACTGCAGCGACTGGCTCGTGCGCGAGATGAGCGCGCCGGACGGCGGCTTCTGGAGTTCGCTCGATGCCGACTCCGAGGGCGAGGAAGGACGCTACTACGTCTGGCAGCGCGACGAAATCCGCGCACTGCTCGACAGCGAAGAATTTACGCTCGTCGAACGTCGTTTCGGACTCGATCAGCCACCGAATTTCGAGCAGCACGCGTGGCATCTGCGCGAGGTCGCAACGCCCGGCGCTGCGACGCCAGCGCCCGGCGAGTCCGCATCCGCCACGCAAGAACATTGGCTGCATGCGCGCGCGAAATTGCTCGCGGCTCGCACCGGTCGTGTCCGTCCCGCACTCGACGACAAGGTCCTGACCGCCTGGAATGCGCTGACGATCGCCGGCGCCGCACGCGCATTGCGCGCGCTGCCCGACCTGCCGTCGTTGCGCGAACATACCGAACGCGCGCTCGAGTTCCTGCACGGACATCTCTGGCTCGACGGTCGCCTGTACGCCAGCCATGCCCGCGGCGAGACGAAGTTTCCGGCTTATCTCGACGATCACGCCTTCCTGCTCGACGCCCTGCTCGCGATGCTCGAATTGCGCTGGAGCGCGCGCGACCTCGCCTGGGCCATTGCGCTGGCGGACGCACTGCTCGAACGGTTCGAGGACCACCAAGGTGGCGGCTTCTTCTTCACCGCGCACGATGCCGAAACACTGCCGCAACGACCGAAACCTTTCATGGACGAATCGCTGCCGTCCGGCAATGGCATTGCCGCGCGCGCGTTGCTCAGGCTCGGTCACCTGCTCGGGGAAACCTGCTACCTCGATGCCGCCGAACGCGCGCTGCGTGCCGCCTGGCCGGTCCTGGCCGACCATCCGAACGCGTGCTGCACATTGCTGCTGGCGCTGGACGAATTCCTCGAGCCGCGCACGCACATCGTCGTTCGCGCCGACGACGGCGACGAAGCCGCGCGCTGGCGCGACGTGCAGCGTCACCTCGATGCGGACCGCGCCACGGTGTACCGGATACCGTCGTCCGAAACCGGCCTGCCCGCCATGCTTGCTGCACAAGGCCACCAGCGCGGCGGAGTCGCCTATATCTGCCGTGGTCTAGAGTGCCTGCCCCCCGTCACCGACCCGGCGACATTGCGCGCGCGTTGATGGCTTGGCGCATCGAGGAGCGTCAGAGGTCGCAGCGTTCGCCGGGCTGACCGACGTGTAGGTGTGTTCCTGAAGTGCACGCGCGCTGTGAACATCTTTCCGTCACCGCGGCCTGGAAAGAAATCACATCAATCCTTTCAAAGCTGCAGCCGCTGTGAAAGCCGCCTTGCAAAGCGCTTCACGCGCTACAGCAGCACCGGCCTGTCCGGCAGCTCGTCCGCATTGCGTTGGCCGTTGGCTGGAAAGTGACGCTCGAGGATGACGGTGATCGCGTCGACGCCTGCGAGCGCACCGGCCTGGTAGTTGCCGGCGGAAAAGTGCTGCTGCATCAGCACGCAGACGTCGCGCCATTCCGCTTCTGCGACCTTGGCCGCCACGCCGCGGTCGGCGACGATCTCGATCGCATGATCGGCGAGCAGCACGTAGACGAGCACGCCCGTGTTGTGTTCGGTATTCCATACACGCAGATGCGCGAACACCTCGTGTGCGCGTGCACGCGGAATGCGCCCGTGCAGCAGCTCGGCCTGCGGTAGGCTGCCTTCGACCGCAAACACGATCTCGCCGAGATGACGATGCTCACTGCTTGCGATCGCATGCTGAATCGCATCGAGCGTCGGCGGCGGGAAATGCCGCTTGGCACTCGATCCTGAGACCAGATGAGTCAGCCAGCGCATCACCAGCTCCCCGAAGCGCCGCCGCCGGCCGAAATGCCGCCGCCACCGCTGAAGCCGCCACCGCCACCACCTCCGCCACCGAAACCGCCGCCACCAAAGCCACCGCCCCAACCGCCCGAGCCACCGCGATTGGCGAATCCGCCGCCGCCACCGCCGCCGAACAGGCCGAGAACCAGACCGAGCACGCCGAGGCCGATGCCAAGCGGCAGGAATCCGCTAAGCAACCAGCCGGCGCCGCCCGTGACAAGAGCCACCAGACCGGCACGCGGCGGCGCGGACAGACGGCCGAACATGCCGCGCGCCCAGATTCCGATGAAGAACGCGAAGATCACCGCGTTGAAGATGCCGTCGCGATGGCGCTCGAGATGGTCGTCGGTCAGCGCGGGCGGCAGCTCTTCGCCGTCGATCAGCTTGGTCAGCGCATCGGTCGCATCGTGAATGCCGCCGTAGTAGTCGTTTGCACGAAATTTCGGCGTGACGTATTCGCGGATGATGCGCGCGGCGGCAGCATCCGGAATCGCGCCTTCGAGGCCGCGCGCGACTTCGATACGCACGCGATGATCGTTCTTGGCAACGATCAGCAGCGCGCCGTCGTCGATGTTCTTGCGGCCCAGCTTCCACGCGTCGAACACGCGGATCGCGTACTGCGCGATGTCCTCCGGCTGCGTCGTCGGCACGATCAACACGCCGACTTGCGAACCCTTGCGCTGTTCGAGCGCGGCAAGCTCGCCTTCCAGTGTCTGCTTCTGCTGCGCATCGAGCGTATTGGTGAGGTCGTTGACGCGCGCCGTGAGCGGCGGGATCGCTTGTGGATCGCCCTCTGCCGCCGCGGCGGCGAGGGCGATCACGCATCCGAAAGCCAGCGTCAGCAGCTGGCGCAGCGCGCGCATGGAAGGGCGCCTAGTTCTGCGGTTTTGGCTGCTGCTGCGGCGCGGCCGGTGCCGGCTTGTTGAAGTCGACCGTCGGTGCCGTCGAGATCTGCTTTTCGTTCTCGACCGAGAAATTCGCCTTGGTCTTGTAGCCGAAGATCATCGCGGTCAGGTTGTTCGGGAACGAGCGCACGAACGTGTTGTATTCCTGCACGACCTGGATGTAGCGGTTGCGCGCGACGGTGACGCGGTTCTCGGTGCCCTCGAGCTGCGCCTGCAGGTTCTGGAACAGACCGTCGGCCTTCAGCTGCGGATAGTTTTCCGACACCGCCATCAGGCGCGACAGCGCGCTCGAGAGCTCGCCCTGCGCGGCCTGAAACTGCTTGAGCTTGGCCTCGTCTGCGAGATCGTCGGCGGTAATCGTGATCTTGCCGACGTTCGCGCGCGCCTCGGTAACCTTGATGAACACCTCTTCCTCATGCTGCGCGTAACCTTTCACCGTATTGACCAGGTTCGGCACCAGGTCGGCACGGCGCTGGTATTGGTTCAGCACCTCGGACCAGGCGGCCTTGACGCCTTCGTCCTTGGACTGGATCGCGTTGTAGCCGCAACCCGACAGCAGGATGGTGACCGCAACGACGAACAGCAGACGCAGGCTACGCATGATTTCCCCTCCCTCGGTGAGCCGTCGGCGCGGCGGTCGGACGGCCTAGCGTGCGCGAGCCGCGACGTGCTTGCAAGCAAACGAGCGTTACAGTGCCGGCGGCACCCTGGAACTGGCGCGGCGGCGCCGTTTGGCGAGCAGGTTCAGTATTTCGACCACGGCCGAAAAGGCCATCGCGAAGTACAGGTAGCCGCGCGACAGGTGCACGCTGAAGCCTTCGCACAGCAGGAAAACGCCAACCAGGATGATGAAGGCCAGCGCGAGCATCTTGACCGTCGGGTGGTCGTCGATGAATTCGCCGATCGGGTCGGCGACGAAGATCATCACCAGCACGGCCAGGATGATCGCGGCGATCATCACCGGCAGGATGTTGATCATGCCGACAGCGGTGATCACAGAATCGAGCGAGAACACGATGTCGATCAGCGCGATCTGCGCGATGACCAGGGCAAACGTCGCCGACGGGTGGCCCCCCTCGGCGTGATGGGGCTCGTTGCCGAGCGCATCGAAGATCTCCATCACGCCCTTGACGATCAGGAAGATGCCGCCGCCGATGAGGACGAGGTCACGGATCGAGATGATCTGACCGAACAAACGGAACAGACCGCCGGTGCGATCGTCCATGCGCGCCAAATGCGCCAGCGAGAGCAGCAGCAGTATGCGCGTAACGCAAGCGAAGGCGAGGCCGATGCGACGCGCGCTCGAACGCCGCACTTCCGGCAACTTGCTGACGGCGATCGAGATGAATACGAGGTTGTCGACGCCGAGCACGATCTCGAGCGTCGACAGGGTCAGCAGCGCGATCCAGGTCTGCGGGTCGGTGATCAGATCCAAACGCCGTGTGCTCCGCCGCTCATCGGCTCAGATGCGGCCAGAGTACCAGCGCCCAGCACAGCATGACGTTGAACATCAGCAACAGCACCGCCGCCGAGCCCATGTCCTTCGCCCGACCGGCGAGCTCGTGGAATTCCGGACTCGCCTTGTCGACGATCGCCTCGATGGCGGAGTTCAACAATTCCGCCGACAACACCATCAGGAGGCTGCCGCAGAGCAGTGCTTTCTCGATGCCGCCGTCGCCGACCCACAGCCCGAGTGGAAACAGGATCACGCACAGATAGCCTTCCAGACGGAAAGACGCCTCATGCCGCCAGGCCGCGCGCAGTCCCTTCATCGACCACTGCAACGCTTGCCATATCTGGCGCGGGCCGCGGGGCTCAGTACTCGGCATGGTCGTCGGTTCCGTACGTCGGAGGAATCAGCCGGCCCGCAGGGCGATCGAACGGCGCAGCGCCACGCGACTTTCGATGAGCAGCTTCAAGATCGGCATGGCAGGCTTCAATGCGGGCAAAAAGGGCGCGCTATGATGCCACAAAGGAGCGCCAGCGCCGGGCGCGGGGCGCGGCAGCTGCGGGCGCGGTTCCGCGACATGACGAACGTCAGCTGCGTCCATTGCCTCGACATGCGACATTGACTGTAACGACGATGGGAACGAGCGGATGTTCGATGCGGAACCCTTGTTGGGCAATCTGGTCAGCGGCGTACTCGGAACGCGCTCAGCGGGCGTGGCGCCTCGATCTTCCGCGGCGGAGCATTCGGCTCGAGCACGCGTGCAGGCCTCGGCCTGCTCGGCATCGCGGTGGCAGCGTATGAACATTTCCAGGTCCCTGCCCCGATGGCACAAACCGTGGTCGTCCCGCCGCCTGTGCCGGGCACGCCGCCGCCACCGCCGGCGCGAGTGATGTTGCCGCCGTCAGCGCCACCTCCGCCGCCGCCGGGGAACCCCGGCCGCGGTGCTGACGCGATCCTGCTGATCCGCGCGATGATCGCAGCGGCGCACGCGGACGGTCGCATCGACACCGACGAGCGTGCACGCATCCTGGCCGCCGCCGCGGTGCATACGAGCGAGGAGCGCGCCTTCCTCGACGTCGAACTCGCCTCGCCGTGGTCGATCGAACAGCTTGCCGCGGCGACTGACCCTGCGCTGGCGGGCGATGTCTACGCCGCCGCCGCGCACGCGATCGTCGGCGACAGCGAGGTCGAACACGCGTGGCTCGATCGCTTCGCGCTTGCGCTCGAACTCGATCCGGCGACACGCGCCAGTATCGACCGCCGCTACGTCGCCTGAGGTGCAGCCGATGAATCGTCGTGTGCTCGCCGTCACCCTGTTCATTGCTGCAGCGCTGTGCGCACTCGGCTACTTCGTCGTCGATCGAGCACTCGCCGAATGGGTGCGTGCGAGCGGCATCGAGAACGCTGTCGTTTTCGTCTACGGCCTCGGCGCGCTCGACTGGATCAGCGGCATGGTCGTTTCGATCTGGTTGATCGGCGGCATCGCGTTCGCGCTCGGTGCGATCGGCTGGGCACTGCGCCGTGCTGCGCGCTGGCCACGCGTCCTGCTCGCCGCAGCGCTCGTGCAATACGCGACGATCGCGACGATGATCGCCGGCAAGGATCACTTCGGCCGCCTGCGTCCACAACAGGTCTTCGCGGCCGGCGACTGGTCGCACGTGTGGTTCGCCGGCGGTGTGTCGTTTCCGTCCGGGCATTCGGCGTTCTATTTCGGCCTGCTGCTGCCACTCGCTGCGGCGTGTCCGCAGCGCTGGCTGCGCACGTTGCTGCTCGCGATCCCGCTGTTCGCCGTGCTCGCACGCATCGATCTGGCCAAGCATTTCCTCTCAGACGTCTCGATGTCGGCCTGCCTCGCAGCAATCTATGCGCTGATCGTCGCCAGCCTGTTGCGGCACTGGCTGCCTTTGCCGCGAACCGCTTCCCTCTGACGACGGAGCCGTGCACGTCCGCTTGGTTCTTCAGCTACAACGGCCAGCAAAGCGGACCGTTCGACGATGCCGCGGCGATCGCACAGGCGCGTCGCGACCCGAACGGTTACGCCTGGCGCGAGGGCTTTGCCAACTGGCTGCCGATCGCGCAGATCGTTGAACTCGGCGGCAACGCCGCCAGCAGCATTGCGCCACCGTCGGCGCCACCCTCGATGTCGCTGCACCGCCGCGCGGACGAGGTCGACTACCGCATCATCGGCAACGACATGCGATTCGTCGAGATCGAACTCGATCCCGGCGAACGCGTCGTCGCCGAGGCCGGCGCGCCGATGTACAAGGACGCTGTGGTCGGACTTGAGACCGTGTTCGGCGATTCCTCGTATACCGGTCACGGCGGCGGCTTGGTGGACAAGCTGCTGCAAGCCGGCAAACGCGTGATCACTGGCGAAGGCCAGTTCACCACACTATTCACGCACCGCGGCGGCAGTGGCAAGGCGCGCGCGACGTGCGTTTCGGCATCTTCTTCCAGCGCAAGATCCTGACCGGACTGTTCGGCGGCGAGGGCCTCATCATGGAACGGCTCGACGGCGACGGCCTCGTCTTCGTGCACGCTGGCGGCACCGTGATTTCGCGCGAGCTCGCGGCCGGCGAGCGCCTCGATGTCGACACCGGCTGCGTCGTCGCCTTCACCAGCGGCATCGACTTCGATGTGCGTGCGATCGGCGGCGTCAAGAGCAGGCTGTTCGGCGGCGAAGGAGTCTTCCTCGCCACGCTGACCGGCCCCGGCAAGGTCTGGCTGCAGTCGCTGCCATTCTCGCGCCTGGCCGGACGCAAGCTTGCCTCGGCGCCGCAATGAGGTGGCAGTCGCGACGAGGGCTCGGTGCTCGGCGGGCTCGGCAATATCCTGTCCGGCGACCGCGATTTCTGACGCGGGTCAGGGCAAGCGGGTGTCGGCACGCGGAAAGGCATCGTCCTCGATCGGCGTGTCGCTGCCGCCGTAGCTGAATTGCAGCGTGTGCTGCGCGCCGCTGCGCCAGCCGATGAAATCGAAATAGCGGTCGGCGCCATACGTCTTGCCGCTGCCCTCGCCGATGAAGGGCACGTTCGGCAGTTTCGGGCGCAGCGCGACGATCGCCGGCGTCGCGGCGCCGACATCCCCAAAGACGGACAGGAAGCGCCCGTCCGGCGACAGGCACTCGCCGCGCAAACCGGTGTGGCTGGCAGCGCCGGCATTCAGGCGTAGCGCGGCTTTCGGATTGTTCCAAAGCAGCACCGGCTTGCCCGCGGACTGCAGCGTCACCCGAGTGAAAGCACGCGCATTCTCGGCCCAGCCACAGCTCTGCTTGCAGGCCTGTTCGTCGTGGCCGAATGTCGCGCAAAACGCCTGCTGCTGCACTGGCGCCGCGAAGCGCTGCGTCTCCTCGGCCAGCGCGACGGCGCTGCCGACGAAATGGTCGAGCACGTAGGTCGCACCGCCCGGCGTGCGGATCGTGATGCGCTCGACATGGCCACCGACCGACTCGATGACGAACCTCGCCGCTACCGGCGCCACCGTTTCATCGGCATCGGCGAGCGCAGCGCCGAACAACAGGTTCAGCGCAATCGCGCACGCCCAGCGCCGCCCGTCGCCATGACCGAAGCCGGATCGTGCGCTCAAGGAACCGTTGGCCTGAGCAATGAACCGGGCAGTGCGCTCAACGTCGTGCCGGGTCCAACGACATGGTTTGCACGCAAAGCCGCATCGGTCATCCGGCGTACCTGGGTATAGTCATTGACGATCTGTTGCTCGTAAACTGGCCGCTGCGCTGCCGTCCATTGGGCCGGATCTCGATTCGCGCCGGGATTCGCGGCGAAAAAAGTGTCCAGCGCGCGCCCCATATCGTCAGCGACATAACCTGGCCGATTGACATCCTGATCGAGCACTAGCGCTCCGGCCTGCTCGGAACTCACGAAGCTCGAAATCGGCTGCGTATAGCTGCCGCTCGGCACTTTGGCCAATGCGCTGTCGAGCCGGTTGACGAAATCGCCGATTTGTTTCTGCTGGAAATCCGCGTCGCGACCGGCGCGGAACAGCGGGCCGAGCGTCTGTTCCCAGCGAGCCGGATCGTGCGGGTGACGGATGTAGTCGTTCAGCGCGCGCCCGCTCAGTGGCTGCGCCGTCGGATCATTCGGTTTCTGATAGGTGATCGAATAGTCGCCGTTGCCGCTGCCTGTGCCGGTATGCGTCGCCGTCCAACCCTGGTCCGAGAAGAGCGTCTTGTAGCGGGTTGGATTGGATTGCGAGAATTCGTAGACCTGCTTGGCGAGTTCGCCGTTTCCGTTCGGATCGATCGTCTTCTGCATCGCACCCAGCGATGCGATCTGGTTATCGTAGGCCTGCACCGCGTCGAGGCTACCCTCATTGTCGGCCATGCGCGAGATCACGCGCTGCTCGGAAGCCGTGGCCGCGCCGCTGTTGACCAGCGACGACCACGCCGGACTCGTGCCGATCTTGCGCTCCGGATTATCCGGATAGCGCGGGCCGGCACTGCCGGCGCGGGTCGATACCCATTCAGGGACGTCGGCGCGCTTGAGCGAATCGATGCGATGGCCGATCGATTTGAGCGCATCGGCCGTGGTTGCCGGATGACGCGTGCGCGCATGCGCGTCGAGCGCGGCCAACGCACCCGCCACCGCAGGATCCTTGCCGAGCTCTCCCTTCGGCGAGGTGCTTTTCGCGATCGCCTGCGCAGCGTCCTGGCGCAATTGCAGGTCCTTGGCCAGATAGGTATTGGCGCCTTGGATCGTGGTGCCGATCTGCGCCGCCTTTTGCCGGCTCGGCTGCACCAGATCTGTTTGCAGGCGCGTCGACAATTTCAGCTGCAACCCCGCTAGCTGCGTCATCTGCTTCTGGTCGGCCGCCATCGCGGCTGCATTCGTCGTCTGAAACGACTTGACGTGACTTTCTGCCAGCAGACGCGCCGGGGTCGCGACCGGCGCAATCGTGGCCGGCTGGCTCGCGGGCACGGCCGCCGCCACGCCGGGTGGGGTGGTCGCTGCAATCTGGTGGATCAAGCCGTAATTGCGATTTCCCATCAGCGCCGCGTCGAGCGAGTCGCGCTGCTCCGGATGGTTGCCGAGGAATGCGTGCGCCAGTTGCAGATCGCCGCTGGCAGCGACCAGGCCCACCAGATTGGAGGGATCGGTCGCGTCGTCCGGACGCCGGCCCAAGGCGGAACTATCCAGGGATTTCTGGATCGGGGCGGACTCACTCATGGCAATCTCCCTGTCGAAGGCGTCGGCGGTATCGAGCGGGTACCGCCACCGGAGAGACCTTAGGCTCGTCGGCGCCCGGGCACAGCTAGCACAAACCCTAGGCAAGGCCTGACGTCGCAGGCGCGCTGGCCGGTGGACCCCGCCACTCCCCTGCCGTGCCCCTGATTTGCGAAAACGCCTGCAGGAAACCGAAGCGGATCGGACGCTGCGCAAGCGAATATCACCCTGCGGACGGATGTGCATTCGCACACCCGTCTTCGGCCGGCTTGCGCTACGCTGACGGACATTCTTCAACCCTTTCACCGGATTCCCGCATGAACGCCCAGCCCGACCGCCCCAGCCAGACCCGCTCGTTCTCGACGATCTTCCTGATCGAGCTGTGGGAGCGCTTCGGCTACTACGGCATGGCCGCGCTGCTCGTGTTGTTCATGGTCGAGAAGATCGGCTTCGGCGATACTCAGGCGAACCTCGTCTGGGGCGCATTTACCGCGCTGGTCTACGCAGCGCCAGCGATTGGTGGCTGGGTCGGCGACAAGATTCTCGGCACGCGCCGGACGATGCCGATCGGCGCGGCAATCCTCGCAGTCGGCTATCTGATGCTGGCGATTCCGAGCGACAGTTTGTACCTGCTGTACTGCTCGATGGGCGTGATCGTGGTCGGCAACGGCCTGTTCAAGGCGAATGCGGCGAACATGGTGCGCCGCATCTACGAGGGCGACGATGCCAAGATCGACAGCGCCTTCACGCTGTACTACATGGCGGTGAATGTCGGCTCGACCGTGTCGATGCTGCTGACGCCCTGGATCAAGGATGTCTGGGGCTGGCATGCCGCGTTCGCGGTCTGCTGCGTCGGCCTGCTGCTCGGTCTGATCAACTATGTCTTCATGGTGCGCGCGTTGCGCGGCATCGGCTCCCTGCCGGACGAACAGCCGGTACGCTGGGATCGCCTGCTGATGGTGCTCGGCATCGGCTTCGTCGGCTTGTTCGCGGTCGCGTTCATCATTCAGCACCGCGAGATCGCGGTCGCCTGCGTCTATCTCGCGGGATTCGCGATCCTCGCCATCTTCGGCTACATGATCGCGAAAGGCGCACGCTCCGAACGCGCCGGCCTCGTCGCCGCCCTCGTGCTGGTCGCCGAGACCTTGCTGTTCTTCATCTTCTACCAGCAGATGTCGACCTCGCTGACGCTGTTCGCACTGCGCAACGTCGAGTGGAACCAGTATCTGTTCGGCATGCATTTGTTCACCTGGTCGCCGGCGCAATACCAGGCGCTGAATCCGATCTGGATCATGCTGCTGTCGCCGATCCTCGCCTGGACCTACACGCACCTCGGCAAGAGCGGCCGCGATCTGCCGATTGCAGCCAAGTTCGCGGTCGGCTTCGCGGTCGTCGCGATCGGCTTCTTCATCTATGGCCTCGGCGCGGGTTCCGCCGTCGAAGGCAAGATCTCGTCGTGGTACATGATCTGGGGCTACGGTTTCTACTCACTCGGCGAATTGCTCGTGAGCGGACTCGGCCTCGCGATGATCGCGCGCTACGTGCCGGCGCGCATGGGCGGTTTCATGATGGGCGCGTATTTCGTCGCGACCGGCATCTCGCAGTATCTCGGCAGCGTCGTCGCAAATTACGCGAGCATTCCGGACGACATAAAGAATCCACTCGAGAGCCTCGCGATCTACACCAGCCTGTTCAACAAACTCGGCTTCCTCGCCGTCGGCGGCACCGTGCTCGCCATCGCCTTACTTCCGCTGATGAAAAAACTGTCGGCTTCACACAGCGCGCAGGAGGTGGTCGATCACTCCGGCGCGGTCGGCGGACTGCGCACGGTCACTGCCGAGGAGTGACGCAGACGGCCCGCTTGCCTGCACGCAGACGGCGCAACCACAGCAACCCGATGCATCAAGGCGGCGGATCGCGCCCCTTCACGAGCAAACGCATCGCGCGATGCGCTCGCCCGCGCGATCAAACCGGCGCCTGCTCCGCCCTGGCATGGATGGCCGTCGCGAGAGGGACGACCTGGATCGTCGCAAGTTTCGATCAAACGCGGATCAGCCTGCGCCGAGGCTCGCGCGAACCTCTTCGTACGGCTCCAGCTGTTCGCGTATCCAGTCGCGAGCAATCGGGCCGAACACGGTATCGAACTTCGACGCCGCCGGCGTCAGCCGCCCGCTCAGGGCACCCTGCTTCCAGGGCTCGCTTTCCGCATGCATGATGCGATCGATCGTGCCGAGCTGTGCCGGCACCGCGTCGACGCCGATGAACTCGCATAGCTGCGCGAAGGCGCCATCGAAATCGCGGACCAGATCCTCATAGAACACCACGTGGTGGTTTTCAAGACCTGCGTACTTGCGATGCATGGCGACCGCGGCGTTCCAATAGGCGACCCACCATGGAATGCCATGGCAGAAGGACATGCCCTCGCCGACGCGGCTGTAGAGGAACGACGCTTCGACCGCCGAGGCGATCACGTCCTCGCCGCGACGCAACAGGTGGATGCAGCGCGCATCGGGCACGTAGCGATCGATGAGGTCGAGATAGAACACGTGACTCGGCGTCTTCTCCAACCAGACGCTGCAGCCGCGCGAGCGCGCCATCGAGTCGAGCAAGCGCGTGAACGTGCCAACATAACCCGCCAGACCCGCCTGCATGCCGATGCGGCCAGACGAGAGACCGAGATCGAGAGCCACGCGCCGCAGCGCGCGGCGTGCGCGCCGCTGGATGCGCAGATACTCGCGACTGCGGCGGCGCGGCTGATGCCCGGCGGCGAAATCGAGTCCGACCACTTCGTGATCGACACGATCAGGCAGGGTTCGCTCGAAAAATGCCGTCTCCGGTATCGAGGCGATCGCGGGATGGCTCGACAGCGCCGCCTGCAGGAAGGTCGTACCCGAACGCGGACAGCCGAGCAGGAACACCCGCCGCATCGATCGCTTGGCGCCGGCCCCGCTTTGCTCCTCCACACCCGTTCGCTCAGTCGGCGCGGGCCCGCTTGCCGTTGCGTCATTCATCGCGGATCTCCCCAGATTCGCGCACGTTCAGTGCGCCGGTGGCAATGGCGATGCGGCGATGCCCGCCGCGAGGGCAGGCCGATCGAACACGCGCACGAATTCCGTCGCCTGCTCGACGCCGGGACGCTTCAGATTGATGTGCATTTCCAGGTGCTGGCCATCGTCGGCCAGGTGATAGCGCTCCTGTAGCGCGTAGCCGGAATCGGTCAGCGTCTCGACGATGAAGTCCGGTTGGGTCGCGCGCAGCGCGACCGTGCCGCCTACGCCCGGGCCGCTGACGTTCATGCCGTCGCGATCGAGTTCGACAACGTGATCGCCATCGTCGAGCCGAAAGCGCTGTTTCAGCGACGTGATCGTCACGTTCCTGGCGAACAGGCGCGACAGCCCGCGCTCGCCGCGTTCGGTCTGATCTTCTTTGCTGGAGGGACTGGCGGCGGCGGTCGGCGTGGCGTGATCGCCATGGTGGTGGCTGCCACCGCCGTGGCCGCCACCCATCGCGCCGCCGCCACCGCCGCTCATGCCGCCGCCATGATGGTGGCTGACGCCGGCCGGGGGCGCGCCACTGCCACTCGCGGCCTCACCGGTGACCGCCGGCGGCGCGCTCAGGGCGGCGTCATAGGACCAGGTGCCGGCGATAGGATCGCTCGGCCCGGTCGCGGGTGCTTCAGCACGCGCTATCGACACTGAAAGCAGCAGGTTGAACAAGGCAAATCCACGCATGACCGTCACCACCAGCCTCGAGCTGTCTGCAAGCCTGAAAACTAGCAGCGCAATCGCGCCCGCAATGTCTGGATCATTCAAGCAAACGTAAATTCATACTTTCTGCACGACGTGCGCGGGCGCGGGCGGCGGTTCGTAAAGCCTTGCAAAGACGCGCAAGCGCTTGAAAAGACGCGCGTCCCGGCAGGGCTTTGGGCGCTATGCTTGCCCCATGACCCGCAACCACATCCTGCTCGCCGACGACGACCAGGAGCTCGCGCAGCTGTTGCGCGACTTCCTTTCGCGCGAAGGTTTCGACGTCGTCCTCGCCCACACCGCCGACGAGGCGATCAGCGCAGCCCGCGCCGAACCGTTCGATGCACTCGTGCTCGACGTGATGATGCCGGGCCGCTCCGGTCTCGAAGCGCTGCGCGAACTGCGCCGCGAATCGGCGACGCCGGTGCTGATGCTGACCGCGCTCGGCGAAGACGTCGACCGCATCCTCGGCCTCGAACTCGGCGCCGACGACTACATTCCGAAACCGTGCAACCCACGCGAACTCGCCGCGCGCCTGCGTGCCGTATTGCGCCGCGCGCGTGGTGAGGGACACGAGGCGCTGACCGACCTGCGCAATGGACCGATCTGGCTGCGCGCCGCTTCACGCAGCGTCAGCGTCGACGGCCGCACGATCGGATTGACCGCAACTGAATTCGATCTGCTCGTGCTGCTGCTGCGCGAAGCCGGGCGCGTCGTCAGCAAGGAGCGCATCTCGCAGACCGTGCTCGGCCGTCCACTTGGTCCGTTCGACCGCTCGATCGATGTGCACGTATCGAATCTGCGGCGCAAACTCGGTGACGGCCCCGACGGCAGTTCGCCGATCACAACGATTCATCGCAGCGGCTATCTGCTGCGTCAGCTCGGCGAGGCGGACACCGCGTGAGCAGGCGCGAGCCACGCCGCCGCGTTTCCTACTCCAGCCTGCTCCGCCTGTCGCGTCAGGGGCGGGGGAAGTCCCCGTCGTGATGCGCCGCCTGTTCTGGCGCGTCTTCGCCGCGTTCTGGATTGCGACCGTCGTCGTACTGCTCGCCTTCGCGTGGATCACCACCAGCCACTTCGAGACCGAGAAGATTCCCGGCCTCGACATCACCCGCCTGCAGGCGATGATGGACGATCTGCTCTCGCGCACCTCGCGCGAACTGCGCCGCGAACACGAAGGCGGTGACGACGTGTTGCGCCCGTGGCTGCGTTCCGCCGCCGGCTTCGGTCCGAGCAGTGTCTACGTGTTCGCCGCCGACGGCAGCGAGCTGCTCGGGCGCGAGACCTCGTCGCGTGTGCGGGAAGCGGCCACGCTCGCGCTGACCGAACCACCGGCCGCCGATGCATCGAATGGTGCCACGCGCGGCGACGAGCGCCTGCGTGCGCGCTCGATCCGCACGCGCGATGGCCGCCTCTATGCGGCGGTGGCCACACTCGAAGGAAGCTTTCTGACGCGCCTGCTGTCGCGCCGGCCGTGGACGTTCTGGAGCAACATCGTGGTCGCGATGATCGTCAGCGCCGTGTTCGCGCTGCTGCTCGCCGGCTACGTCACCGCGCCGCTGACGCGTATCCGCGACAGCACACGACGCTTCGCCGAGGGCGACCTCGACTCGCGCGTCGGCAAGCTGCGCTTCGGACGCAGCGCGGAGATCACTGCGCTCGCCAGCGAATTCGACGGCATGGCCGAACGCATCAAGGCACTCGTCGAGAGCCATCGCCGCCTCGTCCGCGACGTTTCGCACGAACTGCGCTCGCCGCTGGCGCGCCAACGCGTCGCGCTCGAATTGGCGCGTGGTGCCGATGCGAGTCAGATCAACGCCTCGCTGGATCGTATCGAATGCGAATCGGATCGGCTCGAGACGATGCTGTCGCAGGCACTCGAACTGTCACGGCTGGAAACAGCCACCGTCGCGGCGCACGACGATATTGCGCTCGACACCCTGCTCGAGGACGTCATCACGAATGCCGACTACGAAGGCGTTCCGCGCGGCCGCAAGGTCGTGTTGACCGAATGCGAACGCTTGAATCTGGTCGGCTCGCACGCGGCGTTGTACAGCGCATTCGAAAACGTGATCCGCAACGCACTCGCCTATACCGCCGACGGCAGCGCGGTAAACGTGCGCCTGAACCGTGCGGCGGACAATCTGAACCATGCGCTGATCAGCGTGCGTGATCATGGTCCTGGCGTGCCCGCGGAAGATCTCGCGCGCATCTTCGAGCCGTTCTATCGCGTCGACAATGCGCGCACGCGCGCCAGCGGCGGCACCGGCCTTGGTCTGGCGATCGCGCGGCGCGCGATCGAGCGGCAGGGTGGCAGCATCGTCGCGCGCAACGCGGAACAGGGCGGCCTGGAAGTCCTGATCAGACTTCCGCTGTAGAAGCCCCGCATCGCCGCGACAACGGCTCCCCGCAGGCGGCCGGCAGCAGCACGGCCTGCATCCAGCGTGCTCGGTGGGATATCGGTCGTGTACGCGTCCGCGCATGCCCACGGCGGCATCTTGACTACGGTGCAAGGCACCCTTCGCCGGCAGTCCTTCCCTCGTTTCAACGCTCATGAGCTGATTGCAGCGAGAGGTTGCCGGCAAAGCTGTCGTCCGCTCCACCGTTGGGGCTGCCACCGACCGCGCCCTGGATGCCGCCCCGGGTGGTGTCTCGAATAGGCGGAAACTGCACCGATTTGGCGGCCCCGCGGCCGGACGGCTGTCAGTGCCCGCCTGACCCGCTACATTGCTCAGGTGGCCGAAGCCTATGCCGTACTGCTTATCCGCAAGTTATCCGCAAGAATCACACGTGATGCGCAAACGGTTGCACCATGCTCCAGCCCTCAGACCCTCCTGCCGCAAGCAATGTGGCGAGGCCAGAAACAGCGTCGACGAAGAGCACGCCGCAGCCTGCAGATGACGCCATCGCTGACATCGCCCTCCGCATCCCAATCGCACAACGCGCGCGAGCTGATGGGCACACTCGCGTGGCTGCGCCTGTGCGCGGTATCCGGGCAGGCGCTGACCGTCGCTGTCGTCGCCTGCGTTTTTCACATGGCGATTCCGCTGGAACCCTTGGCGCTCGGCGTCGGCGCGCTCGCGCTGTTCGCGCTGTTTGCGTTCTGGCGACTGCGCCAGGCATGGCCGGCCAGCCTGTCCGAAGCGTTCGCGCACATTTCGGTCGACGTGCTCGTGCTCGCCTTCCTGCTCTATTTTTCAGGGGGCGCCACCAATCCGTTTGTCTCGCTGCTGGTGATGCCGATCGCTCTGGCCGCCGCGGCACTGCCGCGACGCCATGTAATCGCGGTCGCTCTGCTCGCCGCCGTCTGCTACCTGCTGCTGATTCCCTGGCACATCGCGCTGCCGCCCGCGCCGCAGACGCGGAGCGGCGATTTCAATCTGCATGTCGCCGGCATGGCGATCAACTTCGTCGTAACCGCCGCCGTACTCGCCTTCTTCATCGCGCGCCTCGCACGTGCGTTGCGCAATCGCGAAGCGGACGTACAGCACGAACGCGAGCGCGCATTGCGCGACGAAGGCATTCTTGCGATCGCCACGCAGGCCGCCGGCACCGCGCATGAACTCAATACGCCGCTGTCGACGATCCGCACCCTGCTCGCCGAGCTGCGCCGCGAGAATGAAGGCAATCTGGCCCTCGCCGCCGATCTCGACCTGCTCAGCGGCCAGGCAGAACGCTGCCGCGACATCCTGCGCGAACTGGTCGCGGTCGGCAGCCGCCAACTCGCGGGCACGCCTTTGCGCCTGCCGCTGTCCGAATTCGTGCATGACTGCGAGAACCAGTTCCGCCTGCTGCGTCCTGAGGTCGCCTTGACCACGGCGATGGACGAGATCGCACAGACGCGCGTCATCGAGGCGGCGCCGAATCTGCGCCATGCGCTGATCAATCTGCTCAACAACGCTGCCGATGCCTCGCTCGCGGCCGGCAGCGCCGCGATCGAACTCGGCATCGTCGTCGGCGCCAGCATGGTCGAATTCTTCGTGCGCGACCATGGCGCCAGCGACGGCATGGCGCCGGGCGCCGGTATCGCATTCAAGAGCAGCAAGCGCGACGGCCTCGGCCTGGGGCTGGCGCTGGCGCATTCGACGGTCGAACGTCTCGGCGGCGAACTGACCGCGCAACCGCTCGCCGATGGCGGACTGCTGCAGCGCTTGCGCATCCCGCTCGCGGCATCGAGCGGCCATACCCTATAAACTGGCGCCCCATGAACACGCAGACTCCGCATCGAGTGATCCTGATCGACGACGACGCCGTGTTCAGCGCAGTGCTGGCACGTGCACTCGGCACGCGCGGGTTCGTCGTCGATACCGCCATCGACAGTGCGCACGCACTCGCCCTGGTGCGCGAGAACGCGCCGGATTTTGCGGTGCTCGATCTCAAGCTCGGCGCCGAAAACGGCCTAACGCTGATTCCCGAGCTGCTCGCGGCACGCCCGGAACTGCGCATCCTGCTGTTGACGGGCTATGCCTCGATCGCGACCGCCGTCGAAGCGATCAAGCGCGGCGCGCACGACTACCTCGCGAAACCCGTCGACGCCGACCAGGTCGTGCAAGCCTTGCTCGGCGATGCCGGCGACGACACGGATGCACCGCTGTCGATGCACACGCCGCCGCTGAAGCGGCTGGAATGGGAGCACATCCAGCGCGTGCTCACCGAATGCGGCGGCAACATCTCGGAAACCGCACGCCGTCTCGGCCTGCATCGGCGCACCTTGCAGCGCAAGTTGTCGAAACGGCCGGTGCGCGAGGTCAGCGCGGATCGCTGAGTGGCGCGGCGTCCCGCTGCGGTGCGCGCACCATCGTAGCGAGCAGACGTTCGAGCATCGCCGCCGAATCGGTACAGCGGCCGGTATGCACCGGCGAGGTCTGGATCATCGTACTGCGCGGCGCCGTGAGCCAGTGGAAACGCTCGCGTTTGGGCAGCTGTCCGATCGGCCCCGCCGTCACGCCGCCAGCGCAGATGGCCGGAAACGCCGCCAGATGCGCGCGGATCGTGGCCAGATCCAGCGTCGGCGCGAATGCGCACAGGCGGCTTTCATCGAGCTCGATGCGAGCTTCCAGATAGTCGCCGATCTGACTCGACAGCACGACGCCGACGTTGACGAACTCGCCGCGTTCGACGCGTGGCACGACGCGGATCACCGCGTAGTCATACGCGTGCACGGATCGCCTCCTGCGCGAAGGCGCGCGGCGCTTCCAGGCGCCGGCACAGATACTGCGCATACGCCGTACGATGTTCCTGCACGCTGGCGAATGGCGCGTCGCCGCCAAGCCAGGCGTCGGGCACCAGTGCAACGATGCGTTCGATCGTGGCGCGCGTGAGCAGGCTGCCGAGGCGCTCGTCCGCTTCGCGCAGGGCGCTCGCAAACGGCAGCAGCACGTGATCCTTGATGCGTGCGAACGGCGTGGCCGCGCGATCGAGATAGGCGTCCCAGTCGTGATGGAAATACAGGGCCGCACCGTGATCGATCAGCCACAGTCTGTGATGCCACATCAGCAGGTTCGTGTTGCGTGCCGTGCGGTCGACATTGCTGACATAGGCGTCGAACCAGACGATCGCCGAAGCCAGCTCCGCATCGACCTGCTCGACGACCGGGTCGAAGGTGACCGACCCCGGCAGATAATCGAGGGCGAGATTGAGGCCGGCGCTGGCACGGATCAAATGCTGGATTTCCGGGTCCGGCTCAGTGCGCGCAAGATCGGGATCGAGTTCGACGAAGACGATTTCCGGGACGCGCAGGCCGAGCGCACGCGCGATTTCGCCGGCGACGAGCTCGGCGATCAGCGCCTTCGCGCCCTGCCCGGCTCCGCGGAACTTCAGCACGTACAGGCCGTCGTCGTCCGCCTCGATGATCGCGGGCAGCGAGCCGCCTTCGCGCAGCGGGGTGACGTAGCGGGTGGCTGAGATCGTGCGCAGCATCATGATTCGAATTCAGTTGTCATCACTCAAGCCAACACAAACGGTGAATGACCGATGCGCGCGGCGATTCCATCTCGAGCCTCATCGAACTCGCCGATACTTCAATGACCACACAACTGATCCTCGCAAGGAATTCCATCGTTGTCTCCGTCCATGACTGTCCCTGGGCAATTGTGCAGATAAAAAGTGGCTTCCTCACACGATGCCATCTGCGAACAATGGGTCTTGCCTTGGCATTGGAAGGAATCGACGCTACCTGTGACCGCGTGACGTAGCGCAGCCGTATCGGTTCCCTGTGACGTCTCTTGAGCGCTGCCGCGAACCGCCGTATCGCTCGAAGAATCCAAAATTCGGCTCAATCGCGATAGTTGCGTAGAGCAGACTCCGCCGACCGCTGCCGCAGCGACGAGTGCCACCACCATCGGCCACGCGTTGCGCGACGGCCTGCGCGAATGCGCAGCGTCCAAATCGACGAACAACGCCTTGGTTGCAGCCACTCGCGCATTGGTTCCGCTCTGGACTTCGTAGGTCACCAGGTCACCGACCAGGGGGCGCTTCGTTCGTCGCTGAAAGCTGGAAATGTGCAGGAATATTTCCGTGCCGCCGCCATTGGGCGTGACGAAACCGAATCCCCGGGCTTCTTTCCAGCTTGTTATCCTCCCCTGATAGCGCATGAAAGCATTAGCCGCCGTTATTTCCGCCGAAGTTCATTCGGCCAGCAAGTGAACGAACAGATTTCCTTCGCGGTCGACCCACCCGCGATACATTCCATCCGTATTGAACGGCGTCGCGAAGTTTCCAAGGTCATCCAGCGCAATCGCGCCACCATCGCCGCCGAGCCTGGGGATGATGTCCATGACGACTTCCGTTGCCGCCTGCGCGACTGACTTGCTCGCATACTCGACGCGCGCGCAAATATCGTGTGCGGCAGCACTGCGAATGTAGTACTCGCCCCAGCCCGTCGCGGAAACCGCGCAGTGTGCGTTTGCATAGGTGCCGGCGCCAATCAGCGGCGAATCGCCGACGCGGCCCCAGCGCTTGTTCGTCATGCCGCCGGTCGAGGTTGCCGCGGCCAGCCGGCCGTGCACATCGAGTGCGACGGCGCCGACGGTGCCATGGTGCGGCGTCCGCGCAGGATCGACGCGCTGCTCCGCCTCATCGCGCAGCGCCTGCTGCAGTTGCTGCCAGCGATCATCAGTGTGGAAATAGGCTGGATCGGCAAGTTCGACCCCTGCCGTCGTCGCGAACGCCTCGGCACCGGCGCCGACCAGGAACACATGCGGCGACGCATTCATCACGGCACGCGCGAGCAGCACCGGATTCTTCACACGCTGCACGCCAGCGACCGCGCCGGCGCGCAAGCTCGCTCCGTCCATGATTGCAGCGTCCATTTCGTTGCTACCTTCGTGGGTGAAGACCGAGCCCTTGCCGGCGTTGAAACTGGGCGAGTCCTCCATCACCACCACTGCTGCCGCGACGGCGTCCAGACTGCTGCCGCCTGCTTTCAGCACGGCGTGACCGGCCTGCAAGGCCGCTTCGAGATCGGCGCGAACGCGCGCTTCCTTCTCCGGCGTGAGGTCGGCCTTGATGACGCCGGCGCCGCCGTGGATGACGAGTACGTGCACGAAAGACTCCGCGAAAGCAAAGACTGAAAGCAAGAAACGAAGGCTCACCGGCGCGCGCCAGCGCGCGTGATCGGTCTGCGCCGAGTATAGACGCGGACGATGCGGCGCTCAGCGCCCGGCGGCGACCGGAAAGCCGACGCGGATCGTCGTGCCCAGGCCGAGCTTGCTCGCGATATTGACGTCCCAGCCGAAGCGGTCGGCCAGGCGCTTGACGATCGACAGGCCGATGCCGTGGCCTTCGCCCTTGCCGCGACCGCGGTAGAACGACTCGAACACATGCGCGAGGTCCTCTTCGCTCATGCCGATGCCGGTGTCGCGCACGATCAGGCAACCGGTGTCGATCGTCACCGTCACCGCGCCGCGCTCGGTGTACATGCAGGCATTGCGGATCAGGTTGCCGACGAGCACGCCGAATGCGCGCGGCGAGGTATGCAAGCCGAACACCGCGCGCTCCTCGAGACTGAGGTGCACCGGCTTGTCGTCGACCAGCGGTTGTGCGCGCTCGACCTCCTCGCGCACCGCTTCGTTGATCGTGAAATCCTCTTCCGGCAGGCCGACGCCGTCCTCACGCGCGAGGATCAGGAAGGAGTCGATCAAGGCCTCCATGTCGCGCGCGGCGCGGCGCACGCGCCCTGCCGTGCGCCGCGTGAACGGCGGCAGGTCCTCTTCATCGAGCAGGATGTCCGCGCCAACCTTGATCACGGTCAACGGTGTGCGCAACTCGTGGCTGGCGTCGCGGGTGAAGTTGCGCTCGCGTTCGACGAAATCTTCCAGGCGCGACGCGAAACCGTGCAGCGCGCGCGCCAGACTCGCTACATCGCTGTCGACCTCGACATTCAGTGGCAGGTTTTCCGGCAACAACGCATCGACGTCGGGCTGGCTCGGGTCCCACGCGCGCACGGTGTCGGCGAGCACGACGACCGGTGCGAGCGCGCGCCGCGAGGCGCGATAAGCCATCACCGCCGTGCTGCCGCCGACGGTCAGAATGATCAGCACGAGGCCGAATCCGAGCCAGGATAGGTAGACCAGCCTGTGTGTGAAGACGACATACAATCGGCCCGAGCCGGTGTCGGTAACGAGTGCGGCGTAGTGCCGTGCGGCGTGTTGATGGTGGAAGCCCGGCTCGAGCGGGCGCACGAATTCGGGCAACACCGCGGCTTCTTCCGGCGTGCGCACCAGCCACGACTCGACGAAGGCGCTCTTTACCGGACGGGCCGCCGGGTCGAGCGCAAGGCGCGCCGTGAACGCAGCCGTCTCGCGCTCGACGATATCGCGCAGCATGAAATTCTCGACCAGGGTGATGGCGACGTACACGCCGAGCATCGCGGACAGACTGATCGCCGCCATCTGCTGGATGAATACCGCCCAGATCTTGCGCCGGATGCCGTCAGGGCGTTGCATTCAGTCTCACCACGGCGGCTCCGGCGAAGGCGAGGTCGTGCATCGAACGGAGCGCGCGCCCAGGCCTGCGGCGAGCGGGCATCGTGCCGCAAATCGGACTCAGGCGCTGCGGCGATCCGGCACCACCTCGACGCCGATATCGGCCAGGCGATAACCCGAACTGTGGATCGTGTGCAGCAACTGGTTCGAGAACGGCCGGTCGATGATCTTGCGCAGATTGTACAAGTGGCTGCGCAGAGTATCCGAATCGGGCAGCAGGTCACCCCAGACTTCGCGCTCGATGTCGCGCCGGCTGACCACACGCGGCGATTCGCGCATCAGGATCATCAGCAGCTTGACTCCGATCGGCGCGAGCTGCAGCTCCTGGCCTGCGCGCGTCACGCGCAGAGTGGCGGTGTCGAGCTTGAGGTCGCCGACGGCCAGCACTTCGTCGCTGACCTGACGCCGGTTGCGGCGGATGAGTGAACGCACGCGCGCCTCGAGTTCGCGGATCTCGAACGGCTTCACCAGGTAGTCGTCGGCGCCGGCATCGAGCCCGACCAGCTTGTCCTCGACGGTGTCGCGCGCGGTCAGCATCAATACCGGCGTCGCGCGCTTCTCGTCGTGGCGCAAGCGCCGGCACAGCGAGATGCCGTCGAGACCCGGCAGCATCAGGTCCAGCACGACGACGTCGTAGCTGTTGGTGGAGGCGAGGCGCAGGCCGCTGATGCCATCGGCGGCGTAGTCGACCGAATAGCCCCGTCGTTCGAGGAATTCACCGACGGTTTCCGAAATGCCGCGGTTGTCCTCGATCAGCAGGATCGAGCCGGTCTGGTTCTCGCGCTTGTCCACGGCATCCCTCCTCACACGGCATCTTCACGTTCGTGAATGATTACGCGCCCGACGATGTGATCGAGGTGTGAAAAAGTAGACGTCTTTGCGCTGCAATTTGCAAATTGTGGACTAAAGGACATGTCCACACCGGCTCTGCGCCGGTGTGGACGCGTGCAGCGGCCTCAGCCGCCGCCTTCTTTCAGACCGCGCTGTTCGAGCAGCGGCTCGACGCTCGGGTCGCGACCGCGGAACGCGCGGTAGAGGGAAGCCATCTCCTGCGTGCTGCCGCGCGACAGGATCATGTCGCGGAAGCGCTGGCCATTCTCGCGGGTCAGGCCACCGTGTTCGCGGAACCAGTAGAACGCGTCGTCGTCGAGCACTTCGCTCCACAAGTAGGCGTAGTAGCCGGCCGCGTAGCCGCCGCCCCAGATGTGTGCGAAGTACGAGGTACGGTAGCGCGGCGGGACTTCGTAGAGGTCGATCTTGTCGTCCTTCAGCGCCTTCGTCTCGAATGCGTCGACATCCTGCTTGGGCGCGTCGGCCGGCAGCGAATGCCAGCGCATGTCGAGCAGCGCGGCAGCGAGATACTCCGTCGTCGCAAATCCCTGGTCGAACGTGCGCGACTTCTTGATCTTCTCGACTAGTTCCTCCGGCATCGGTGCACCGGTCTGGTAGTGCTTGGCGTAGTTCGCGAACACTTTCGGGTCACTCGCCCAGTGTTCGTTGAACTGCGAGGGGAATTCGACGAAGTCGCGCGGCACGTTGGTGCCGGACAGGGTCGGATACTTCACGTTCGAGAACATGCCGTGCAGCGCATGGCCGAACTCGTGGAACATCGTGGTCACGTCGCTGGACGTGATCAACGCCGGCTGGCCCGCTGCCGGCTTGGTGAAATTGCAGATGTTGTAGACGACCGGCTTGGTCCCGATCAGGCCGGACTGGCCGACGAGGCCGTCCATCCAGGCCCCGCCGCGCTTGCTGTCACGCTTCCAGTAGTCGGCATAGAACAGCGCCATCGAGGTGCCATCCTTGTCGAACACCTCGAAGACGCGTACGTCCGGCCGCCAAACGGGAAGGTCCTTGCGCTCCTTGAAGGTCAGCCCATACAGCTGGTTGGCGGCGAAGAAGACGCCGTCGTTCAGCACGCGATCGATCTCGAAATACGGCTTGACCTGCGCCTCGTCGAGGGCGTACTTGTCCTTGCGCACCTGCTCGGCGTAGTACTGCCAGTCCCACGGCGCGAGCTTGATGCCGCCCGCGTTCTTGTCGATCAGCGCCTGCATGGCGGCGGCTTCGCCGTGCGCCTTCGCGGTTGCCGCCGGCACCATGTCGGCCATCAGCTTGATCGCGTTGGCCGGCGTCTTCGCCATCTGGTCGTCGAGCGTGTATGCGGCGAAATTCGGAAAGCCAAGCAATTTGGCGCGCTCGGCACGCAGCGCGGCAAGGCGCTGGATGATCGCCCGCGTATCGTTTGTGTCGCCATGCTCGGCGCGTTCGGTGGACGCCTTGAACAGGCGCTCGCGCACCGCGCGTTCCTTCAAGTTCACCTGCGCCGGCTGCTGCGTGGTGTTCTGCAGCACGATCGCGAACTTGCCGGCCTGCATATGCGTCTTCGCGGCGTCGGCCGCTGCAGCGATGTCGGCATCGGAGAAGCCGGCCAGCGCCTCCTTGTTGTCGACGATCACGGCCGCCGCGTTCGTCGCCGCGAGCAGCTTGTTCTGGAAGTCGGTCGAAAGCGTCGATTCTTCCTTGTTGAGTGCGCGCAGTCGGGTCTTGCCCGCCGCATCTAGCTGGGCGCCTGCACGCACGAAGTTCTCGTAGTAGCGTTCGACCAAGTGCGTCTGCTCCGCATCGAAGCCGAGCGAGGCGCGTCCGTCGTAGAGGGTCTTCACGCGTTTGAAGAGTTTGTCGTTGAGGAAGATCGCGTCCTGGTGCGCGGCGAGTTCCGGCGCGACATCGGACTGCACCTTCTGCAAGGCATCGTTCGTGTCCGCGCCGGTGATTGCGCCGAACACCGCGCCGACGCGGATCAGCATCTGCCCGCTACGCTCCATCGCCTCGATCGTATTGGCGAACGTCGGTGCATCTTTCTGCGTGGCGATCTTGTTCACCTCGCCGATCTGCTCGCGCATGCCTGCCTCGAGGGCGGGTTGGTAGTCCGCGTTCTTGATCTTGTCGAACGGCGGCGCCTGAAACGGCAGCACACTCACGCTCGCAAATGGGTTACTCGCAGGCAACGCGGCAGCAGCAGCCTTGGCCATTGCTTGCGGCGGATTGGCCAGCATGCCGAAACCTCCGATCAGGATCATAGTCATCGTCGTCGCCAACAGCCGTGTTCGCAGCATGAAACGTCCCCGCTGGATGGAAAGGCGCCGCGCTGGCCCCGTGGGCCGGCAACGGCAGGTCGCGCAGCTTAACGGACCCATGCCGGGCCGACATATGCCGTTCGGCCCGGGGGAGAGCTCTTTTTTGTCGAAATTCGTTTCGCTTCAGCGCAAATCGTGCAGGGTCGGCTGCAGCACTGCCCACACGTTTTCGAGCACTTTCGGCTGCGCCTTCGCATTCGGATGCAGACCGTCGTCCTGCATCAGTTCGGGGTCGAGGGCGACGCCCTCGAGCAGGAATGGCAGTAACGGCGCGTTGAATTCGCCGGCAAGGCCCCGATACATCGAACGCAGGCCGTCACGATACTGCGGCCCGTAGTTCACGGGCAGCTCGATGCCGATCAGCAAGGTATGCGCGCCGCTCGCGCGGATCGCGGTCAATATCTTGACCAGGTTCGCGCGTGCCTCGGCCAGCGGCAGGCCGCGCAGGCCATCGTTGGCGCCGAGTTCGACGATCACCAGCGCCGGCCTGTTGTCGGCGAGCAATTGCGGCAGGCGCGCGAGGCCACCCGCGGTGGTTTCGCCGCTGATGCTCGCGTTGACCACTGCGCGAGTCGGCACGGCGGTCTGCAGGCGCTGCTTCAGCAGGCTGACCCAGCCGTCCTTGACCGCGATGCCATGCGCGGCGGACAACGAATCACCGAGTACGAGGATGGGCGGGCTCGCCGCTGCTGCCAGCGAACCAAACCAGCCGAACACGAAGCACAACAGGACACGACGAAGCATGAGCGACCACACCGGAACGGCCTTGAGTGCCGCCGAGATTAGCAAAGTCGTCGACGGACCCGACGGCCGCCTGACGATACTCGACGGCATCGGCCTCGATGTAGCGCGCGGCGACAGCCTGGCGATTGTCGGCGCGTCCGGCTCCGGCAAGACCACCCTGCTCGGTCTGCTGGCCGGACTCGATCGTCCGAGCCGCGGCACGATCACGCTGGCCGGCCAGTGCCTCGACACGCTCGACGAGGAAGCGCGGGCGCGCCTGCGCCGTCGCCTCGTCGGCTTCGTCTTCCAGAGTTTCCATTTGCTGCCTGCCCTGAACGCCGAAGAGAACGTGATGCTGCCGCTCGACCTCGAGGGGCGCGACGATGCACGCGAACGCGCCGCAGAAGCGCTCGCACGGGTCGGCCTAGGCCAGCGCCGGCATCACTTTCCGTACCAGCTTTCCGGAGGCGAGCAACAGCGCGTCGCACTGGCGCGCGCCTTCGTACACGGCCCTGCCATCCTGTTCGCTGACGAGCCGACCGGCAATCTCGACCAGCGCACCGGTGCCAGCGTCGGCGACTTGTTGTTCGCACTGAATCGCGAACACGCGACGACACTGGTGCTGGTCACCCACGACAGCAAACTTGCCGAACGCTGCGCACGCAGCCTGCAACTGCGCGAAGGCCGCATCGTCGAGGCAACTCGGGCGTCGGCCGCCGCAGGCGGCTCGCCTGCGTCCCTCGCCGGCGTCGCGGGAGAGGCAGGGACTGTCGGCCGAGCTGACCGCCGGGTGAGTGAGCGGCGACCGCAGGAACCTCGCGCGTGAGGCCGCTTGCGTTCGCGGCGCGCAGCCTGCGCCGCGAATTCCGCCATGCCGAACTGGCGACCCTGGCGGCAGCCCTGGTGCTGGCCGTTGCGGCGTTGGCCGCGGTCGCGACGCTGGCCAGCCGCGTCGAACGCGCGATCGTCGCCTCGGCAGCCGAACTGATCGGCGGCGACCTCGGCATCAATTCCGGCAAGGCGTTGCCGGCGCAATTCTTCGATGAGGCCCGTCAGCGAGGGCTCGCGACGAATGGGCTCGCCGACTTTCCAAGCGTCGTCTTCGCCGGCGAGAAGAGCAAACTCGCCGACGTGCGAGCCAGCGACGATGCCTTTCCACTGCGCGGCGCCCTGAGCGTGCTCGATGCAGCGGGTGTGGAGAAGCCAGCGCATGCACCGCCGCCCGGCACGATCTACGCCGATCATGCCGCGCTGATCGCGCTCGATGTCGGCGTCGGCAACAAGGTGCAGCTCGGCGGCCGCGATCTCGTCGTCGGCGGCGAGATCGCGAAGTCGCCCGACGGCGGCAATTTGTTCCGCCTCGCTCCGCGCGTGCTGATGAACCTCGCCGATGCGCAAGCCAGCGGACTGATCGGCCTCGGCAGTCGCGCGCGTCATCGTCTGCTCGTCGCCGGCGACGAGAACGCGGTCGCCGCGTTCGCGGCCTGGGCCAAGCCACAGCTGCCGGATGGCGCCGAGATCACCACGGTCGAAGACGCGCAGCAGAACCTGCGCACCGCATTTGAGCGCGGTGAAAGTTTTCTGCGCCTGGCAGCGTTGCTCGCCGCGTTGCTGTCCGGCGTCGCGGTCGCGCTTGCCGCGCAGCGCTTCGCGCGGCGCAAGGTTGAAGAAGTCGCGCTGCTGCGCTGCCTCGGCGCGAGCCGCGGCGAAATCCTCGTGGCCCTGCTGCTCGAGCTCGGCCTGCTCGCATTGCCGGCCTGTCTGCTCGGCTTGCTGATCGGCCTCGGCCTGCAGCAACTCGTGCTGAGCCTCGCCAGCGGCCTGTTGCCCGGCGCAGCGCCCGGCCTGCCGTGGGGACCGCCGCTGGCCGCGTTCGCGGTCGGCCTCGCCGTGCTGTTTGGATTCGCATTGCCGCCGCTGCTGCGCCTGCGCGATGTCGAGCCGATGCGCGTATTCCGCCAGGAAATGAATACGCGCGTGCGCCGCTTCGATGCGCTGTACCTGTTGCCGCTCGTCGTCGGCGCGCTGCTGATCGTGTTCGGTGCCGGTAACCTGCGCCTGGCGACGACGCTCGCGGCGGGTTTCGCTGGTGTCGCGCTGGCAACCTTCGTGCTGGGTCTGTTGCTGCTGAGGCTCGTGCGTGCCGGCGCCGCGCGACTGCGTGGTGCGTTGCGTTTCGGCCTCGCCAATCTCGCACGCCGGCGCGCGCTGACCCTGCTGCAGGCCGGCGCCCTCGCCTTGAGCCTGACTGCGCTCGCGGTGCTCGCGGTGGTCGGGCCGTCTCTGCTCGCGCGCTGGCGCGCGGAGCTGCCGAACGACACGCCGAATTGGTTCATGATCAATCTGCAGCAGGAACAGCGCACGGCGATCGAACAGCGGGTGCAGCAGCTCGGTGCGACGAATCTCAATACCTTGCCGCTCGCCGTCGGCAAGCTCGTCGCGATCAACGGACGCGCACCGGATCCGAAGGACTACACCGATCGCCGCGCCGAGAGCTGGATCAACGGCGAGACGCGCCTCAGCTGGAGCACGCAGCTGCCGCCGTCGAACAAACTGCTGCAGGGCCGCTGGTTCGATGCGGCGGTGACGCAGCCGCAACTGTCGGTCGACGAACTGTGGATCGAGATGTTCCATCTGAAGCTCGGCGACACGATGACCCTGCGCGTCGGCGAACGCGAGATCACCGCGACGATCAGCAGTATCCGCGCCGTCGACTGGGATTCGTTTCGTGCGAATTTCTTCGTGATGCTGGACCCGGCCAGCGGCGAGACTCTGCCGCACAGTTATGTCGCCAGTTTCCATCTCGACGGCAGTGCGGCGAACGCGCTGGCCGGCTTCTCGCGCGACTATCCGAATGTCTCGCTGATCGATCTCAACGCGATCCTCGACCGCGTGCGCGACATCATCGGCCGCGTCAGCCGCGCAGTCGCATGGGTGCTCGGTTTCAGTCTCGCTGCGGGCGTGCTCGTGCTGCTCGCTGCGCTCGCCTCGACGGCGGACGAGCGCCGTTTCGAAACCGCCCTGCTGCGCACGCTCGGCGCGCACGCGCGTCAGCTCAATATCGCCGTGCTGGCCGAGTTCGCGGTGCTCGGCGTGCTCGCCGGTGCGATCGCGGTGGTCGGCGCCGGCGCGATTGGCAGCGTGCTCGCACGCCAGGTATTCCGCATGCGCGACTACGTGCCGCCACTGGGTTCGCTCGCCATCGTCGTGCTCGCCGCCGCGCTGGTCGTTGCGCTGGCCGGCTGGGTCGGTACGCTGCGTATCGCGCGCACGTCACCGATGGCGGTGCTTCGACGCGGCTGAGGCTCGCGTCAGTAGTTGCCGTGCTCGTTACCGTCCGACCACCACTCGAACGTGGTCTGCAGATCGAGCGTGCTGAAAATCATGTGGCCGCGATTGAGTTCGCGGCCCATCGCCGGCTGCCCATCGAGCTGGCCCGACCACCAGCCCGTCTGCGAGCGGCCATTGAAGCGCGCGCGCTGCGCGCCGAACACGAACTCCATGCTGTGGGTGCCATCCGCAGCGACCTTGTCCTGCATGCTGCAGATGACCGCCGGGGCATAGTTCAAGGCGCATTGCACGGATCGCGCGGACTCGTCCGCACAGACAGCGCCGGCGCAGACAGCGCCGACCACGAAGAGACAGACCATCGAACTCAAGCGCATCTGACTTCCTGCGGCGGAACGCCCCGCCCGATCAAGGCGCCGAGCTTGCGAAAATCTGCTGCGCGAGTCCAGCGCGATAGCTCGACTGACCCGCTGTGTCAGCGGGCCGCTCGTACAGCCGGCAGACGATCGAGCCGGAATCGCCGGCCGATTGCGCGCCTTGCAGGGCGCGGCCGGCGCCGCCTTCGGTGTGCGTCAGTTCGTACTGCACGAACTGCAACTGCTGCTGGAACGATGAGCCGTGAATGTCGCGCCCGGCCCATTGCGCAAATGAAGCCTGGCGCGGTCCCTCCCACTGCGCGAGGCCGTAGCCGGGGCCACCGCCGTTTTGCGCACGTCCCGGATCGACGCCGCTTTCTGCCTGCAGGTTTGCGACGATGCCCGCAGCCTGCGCGCGCGTCCAGCCCTGACCTTCGAAATAGCTCATCGCCTGGTTGATGCGCGCCTGCTCGCCGGAAGGCGTCGGTCCGCCCGGGCCGGTCGGGCCGGATGGCCCTGTCGGCGCCGGATTGCCTGGCTTGGTACCGCCAGCGCTGCCATTGATCTGCAACTTCTCGCCGGGAAAGATCAGGCTCGGGTTCGACAAGTGGTTGAGCTGCGCCAGGACATGCCAGTCGACGCCGAAGCGCTGGCCGATGCCTGACAGCGTATCGCCGCTTTTCACCGTATAGGTCTGCGCGTTCGAACCGGCGCCTCCACCGGTGGGGTTTGTCGCCCCTGCCGGAATATGCAGGCTCTGCCCCGGATAAATCAGATTGGCGTTGTGGATTTGCGGGTTGGCCTGTTCGAGTGCGGCCACGGAAACACCGTGCGATTGCGCGATGCCGCTCAAGGTATCGCCGCTTTTCACGGTGTAGCTGCCTTGTGCACCGCCGCCCTGGCTGCTGCCGCCCGGGATCGTGATGGCCTGCCCAGGATGGATCAGGTTGACGTCCCTGATCTGCGGATTGGCCCGTTCCAGTGCCGCCAGCGAGAGGCCGTGCGCCTGCGCAATCGAAGACAAGGTATCGCCCGCCTTGACGGTGTAGCCATCGCCGCCAGCGGCCGCGGCAGTGACGGTACGGGATTGGATCGCGGCAACGCTCATGGCGGATACCCCATCATTGAATACACGGCTAGGGTCCCCCCTGTGTGCCGGCGCGACTAGCTGGGGATGTCCCTAGGTGCCGGGTATGCCGGGCGCGACGCTGCCGCTACGATGCCGACGGTTTTCCTTCGCGAGCCGTCCCATGTGGAACTATCTGTCGCCGATCTTGCTGCTGATCGGCTCGAACGTATTCATGACCTTCGCCTGGTACGGGCACCTGAAATTCACCAACCGTCCGCTCTGGCTGGTCATCTTCGTCAGCTGGGGCATCGCGTTCTTCGAGTATTGCCTGCAGGTGCCGGCCAACCGCATCGGCTACGGCGTATTCAACGCGGCGCAACTGAAGGCGATTCAGGAAATCATCACGCTCTGCGTATTCGCCGCGTTCTCGGTGTTCTACCTCGGCGCCGCGATCCGCTGGAACCAGCTGGTCGGCTTCGCGTTGATCGTCGCGGCCGCGTTCTTCATCTTCAAGGAATGAGCATGCGTCTGTACCAGCCGCTCTTTCCTGCCGCCCTCGCGGCGCGGTTGTTTCCTGGCGTCTTCGCGGCGCTGCTGCTTGTTGCCTGCGCAGCGCCCTCGTACGTGCCGGCGCCGTCAGCTAACGACGTTCGCACCGATCGTACCGACAAGGCGTTCGACCTCGACCCCGCGATCACGCGTGTCGCGATCGACAATCCCTGGGGCGAGATCACGATCCGTGGTCGCGACGAGCGCGAGGTCGGTATCCATGCGGTGATCCAGCGCAACGGTCCGCACTATGCGAAGCCTGCGTTTCGATCGCACCGCGAGGGCGACACACTGCATGTCGAGATCGGCTTCGACGGGTCCACCGCCGGCACCCATGCGGCCGGCCGCATCGACGCGGCCGTGTTCGTGCCGGGCGAACTCGCGCTGACACTGAGCACGCGCGACAGCCGCATCGCCGCGAAGCGACGTGCCGGCGCGATCGAAGCGAGTTCGGATTCCGGTGACATCCTTGCCTCGTCCTACGGCCGTCTGACCCTGCGCACGAACAGTGGGTTGATCCGCGCGACAGCGATCGGCGCGCGCTGGAACGGCGCCAGCACGATCGAAAGCGCCAGCGGCCGCATCGTCCTGCTGGTACCCACCTTCGGCGACATTGCCCTGGATGTGCAGACCGGTGGCGCGCTCAGCACCAACTTCGGCCTGAGCGTGCACGCGACGCCCGCTGGCGGAAGCCAGGCCCGTGCGCGCTACGGCGCGGGCACCTCGCAATTGCGCGTGCGCAGCGGCAGCGGCGAGGTCGTACTTGAACAACTCGTCCTGCTGGGCGAGGATAACAGGCTACCAGAGGATGACGATTGACTAGGCCTTAAGGCTTATCAGGCTCATGCGTCCTCGCTACCGGCCACCGCGGCCTTCTCCGGGATCTTGCATGACGACCTCGTTTCGATTCGCCGCCTTGACCTTGCTGGCGATCGCCGGCGCAGCCGGCGCAGCAGCGCAAAGTCCTTCCGCCGCGACCACCGTTTCGCGCGGCGCGGATTACGTCAGCCCGCCTGCGACACCCGAGCGCTTCTACCTCGATGCGCGTACGCGGCCGACCATGCCGAGCTGGCAGCCAGGTGATCCGATCCGCGAGATTCCGCGGCAATTTCACGGCGACGAGGAAAAGCAGCGCCACCCGCCGGCCCCGCTCAATCCGGTCACGCAGAACATCGACGTGCTGGTGCAATTGCAGCGTGCGTTCCAGCCTCACGGTGGCGACGGCTTCACGACGCCGTTGATCAATGCGGACGGACCCGGCTTCAGCGGATTCTTCCCGCCCGATCCGAGCGGCGATGTCGGTGGCGGCGTCTATATCGAGGTGATCAACGGCACCGCCGGCGACGCCAGCTACACGATCCATGATGTGACCAGCGGCGATCTGCTGGCCGGCCCGTTCAACATGCAGGGCCTCGGCAGCGGCGGTCCGTGTGCGAATGGCGGCGGTGACGGCGTCGTCGTGTTCGATCAGCTGGCGCAGCGCTGGCTGTTCACCGAATTTCCGAGCAACGGAAACGATCTGTGTGTCTATCTCAGTGCCGACGCCAACCCGGTCAGCACGACCTGGACGCGCTACGTGTTCGCGACGCCGAGCTTCCCCGACTATCCGAAGTACGGCGTCTGGCCAGATGCCTACTACGCCGGCGCCAACGAAGGCCCGGCGGTGTATGCGCTCGATCGCAACCGCATGTTGGCCGGCCAGACCGCGACCCTGCAGCGCAAGGCGGTGCCGGGTTTGAACGGCCTCGGTTTCCAGATGCTGCCGCCGGCGTCCGTATTCGGCTCGACGCCACCGCCGTCCGGTGCACCCGGCATTTTCATCCGCGACAACGACGACGAGCGAAACGATGCCGGCTCGAATGATCCCAATCACGACTTCCTCGAACTGTTCACGCTCAGCGTCGACTTCACGACGCCGGCAAATACCGCGCTGAGCGGGCCGGTGCAGATTGCCGAGGACGAGTTCAATTCGGAATTCACCATCACCGATGGCGGCTTTGGCGCGATCCATCAGCCGGGCACCTCGCAGACGCTCGACCCGCTGCTCGAAGTGCCGATGGTGCCGGTGCACTACCGCAACTTCGGCAGCTACGAAGTGCTGGTCGGCAACCATGTCACGCGGCTCGACACGACCGGATCGAACAATCTCGCCGGCATCCGCTGGTTCGAGCTGCGTCGTACGGGTGGTGTGAGCAGTCCCTGGCAGCTGTACCAGCAGGGCACCTATGCGCCGAACGACGCGGACGGCCAGATCAGTCGCTGGATGGGCGCGATCGGCATGGACGAGTCCGGCAATATCGCACTCGGCTACAGCGTCGCGCGATCGTCGCCGTCGGTGTTTCCGGGCCTGCGTTACGTCGGTCGCGAGGCAAGCGATCCGCCCGGCGTGATGACCACCACCGAGACGACCCTGGTCGATGGCGCCAGTTCGCAGACCGGCGCGGATCGCTGGGGCGACTACTTCGGCATGGGCATCGACCCGGACGACGGCTGCACGTTCTGGTTCACCGGCATGTACATGCCGAGCGGCGGTCAGTGGCGCACGCGCTATGCCTCGTTCCGCTTCGACAGCTGCGGCACGCCGACCTTCACGACCACCGCCGATGGCCTCAGTCAGGGCGTGTGCGCAGCGAGCGCGACTCCCGTTGCGCTGGATCCGGTCACGATCACGGTCAACTCGCGCAACGGCTTCACCGATCCGGTCGCGATGAGTTTCGTGCCCGGCCTGCCACCGGGGTTCAGCGGCAGCTACAGCGTGACACCGGTGAACCCGCCCGGCACCACCGTGGCCAACCTTGCGGTCGACGACACCGCGACGCCAGGCCCCACCGCGATCACGCTGCGCGGTACGTCCGGCAGCACGACACGCGATCTCGAACTGGACGTCAACGTGGGGACACAGATCGCCGGCGCGGCCAGCCTGACTGCGCCGGCCGACGGCGCCAGCAATGTCGCATCGCAGCCGCTGTTCAAATGGAGCGCAGTCGAGCAGGCCGTTTCCTACCTGGTCGAGATCGCCACCGATATCGACTTCAACGACGTCATCCTGTCGCAGACGGTCACCACGAACACGTTCCAGCCGACCGCTGCGCTGCCATTGAACACGCCGCTGTGGTGGCGCGTGACGGCGACGAATGATTGCGGTTCGACGACGAGTGCAACCTCCTCGTTCATCACGCTGCCAGCGCCCGGCCAGTGCAGTCTCGGCACGCCGACACAAACGCTGTACCAGGATGACGTCGAGAGCGGCGTCGGCAGCTGGACCCACAACGCTGCAACCGGTACCGACAGCTGGGCGATCTCGACGACGCGCGCGAACAGCCCGACGCATTCGTGGAAAGCCGCCGATCCGGCCACCGTGTCCGATCAGCGACTGATCTCGCAGGTGTTCACGCTGCCGAGCGCATTGAGCGGACTGACCCTGCAGTTCGAACACTGGCCCATCCTCGAAGTCTCCGGCACCAGCTGTCGCGACAGCGGCATCCTCGAAGTCGCCCTCGACGGCGGCGCGTTCGGCCAGGTGCCGAATACGCAGCTGCTGGTCGGCAGCTACACCGGCAACGTTTCCAGCGGCACCGGCAATCCACTCGCCGGCAACCCGGCCTGGTGCGGCCCGTCGACGGGCGGCTTCCAACCGGTCGTGGTCGATCTTTCAAGTTACGCCGGCCACGACGCGCAGTTCCGCTTCCGCCTGACCAGCAACAACAGCTCATCGCGCGAAGGCTGGTACATCGACGACATCACGTTGCAGGGCTGCGGGCAGAACACAGCGGACGACACGATCTTCAAGGATGGCTTCGACGGCACGGCGCCGTAGGCAATACCGCCCGCTGCACGCTCATGCCGTGCCCTCGCAACGGGGGCATGGCCACTTTTCAGCCTGCCGCCGCGACACACTTCGTCACTGGCTTCCGAAAGCATTCTGTAAGGCAGCGCGCGTAGCCTGCCTTCACGTTCGCGTCCGCATGCGGGCCGCCCTACCATGGCCGGGCTCGAACGCACGTCCGCATCCGATCATCTGAGGAGGAATGCATGAAAGCGTTGCTGATCGCCATCGCGTTGCCGCTGGGGCTGGCTTTCGCCGCCGCCAGCCAGGCCCAGGTTCCCGCCGGGGCACCGGCCGGTACCACTGGAATGTGCAAGGACGGAAGCTACACCTCCGCTGACGCCAAGCGCGGTGCCTGCCGCGGCCACAAGGGCGTCAAGGATTGGTATGCCGCCGACACGGCAGCACCGGCTGCCACGAAAGCCGCCCCCGCCAGCATGCCGACCAAGAAGACCCCGGATGCGCCCGCTGCCAGCGCATCGACGGCCGCACCAGCGGGCTCGACCGGACTTTGCAAGGACGGCACCTACACGGACACCGACACCAAGAAAGGCGCCTGCCGCGGCCACAAGGGCGTGAAGGACTGGTACGGCGCCACCGCTGCGGCGGCGGCACCGGCAAAAACCGCGCCGTCGATTCCGGTGTCACCCCCGATCGCAGCGCCCGCCAAGCCGGCCGCGCCGGCAGCGCCCGCACCGACGCACGCACCGACCTCGACGACGACGGCAACCGCACCGGCTCCCGGCGGTGGCGCAGGCAAAGTCTGGGTCAACACCGAGAGCAAGGTCTATCACTGCTCGAGCGATCGCTACTACGGCAAGACGAAACAGGGTGAATACATGTCCGAGGCCGATGCGCTGGCGAAGGGCAACCATGCGTCACACGGCAAGGCTTGCTCGTAACAGGTACAGGCCGTGAGGAAGCCGAGGCGTCGCGGCACGCCGCCGTCGAGTGGTCGTACCGCGACGTCACTCGGCTCCCCTCAAGCATCAACGACAAACAGGATGCGCGGCTGACACGCCTCACCGCGCATCCGCTCGCTCAATGGTCTGCGCGTTCCCCGATTTTTGCGCGCGCCCACAACGCATCCTGCTCGGCCAGTGACTTTTCCGACAGGACTTCGCCTGCTTCGGCAGCCATCGCTTCCATGCTCCGGAAGCGCCGCTCGAACTTCGCATTGGCGTGCCGCAACGCCCGCGATACATCCACCTTCGCGTGCCGCGCGAGATTCACGCAGACGAACAGCACGTCGCCGATTTCGTCGGTCAGGCGCGCGGGATCGCCGCCACTGGCGAACTCGGCGCGCACTTCGTCGATCTCCTCGTGCAGCTTGTCGAACACCGGACTCACGTCGGGCCAGTCGAAGCCGACGCGCGCCGCCTTCGTCTGCAGTTTCAGCGCGCGCTGCCATTCGGGCAGTCCGCGCGACAGGCCGGCAAGCGCACTGCCGTCTTCCTCGCCCTTCGCTGCGCGCTCGTTCGCCTTCAGCGTTTCCCAATTCGCCAGCTGCGCATCCGCGTCGGCGCTTTTCTGCGCGTCGGCGAACACGTGCGGATGGCGCCGGATCATCTTGTCGCAGATCGCCGCGACCACGTCGGCAAACGCGAAACGGCCGGCCTCCTCGGCCATCTGCGCATGGAATACGACCTGCAGCAACAGGTCGCCGAGCTCGTCGCGCAGATCGGCGTAGTCGCGGCGGTCAATCGCATCGGCAACCTCGTAGGCCTCCTCGATCGTGTACGGCGCGATCGTCTCGAACGTCTGCTCGACGTCCCATGGACAGCCATGCTCGCGGTCGCGCAGGCGGGCCATGATGGCAAGCAGGGTTTCGATCGATGGCTGGCTGAGCTCGGTCGTCATGAGTGGAAGCGCTTCGTACGGGATTCGGAGTCGGCATCAAGATCGACATGAAGGAACTATCCCAGTCGCCTGACAGCATCGTGCTACGGCTTCGCCAACAACGCCGACCAATCCGCCGCGCGATCGCCGATCGCGAAGAAATCCGGATTGAGCAGCGTCTCGCGCGCGTTGTAGGTCAGCGCGCGTCCGTTGAAATCGAGCACCGCGCCACCTGCCTGTTCGAGCACGCACTGGCCGGCCGCGGTATCCCACTCGGAAGTCGGACCGAGGCGCAGGTAGAGATCGGCCTCGGCCGCCGCGATGCGCACGAATTTCAGCGAGGAACCGAGCGGCATCTTCGCGCATGGACCGAGTCGCGCAAGCAGGCTGCTTTCGTGTTCGGAGCCATGCGAACGACTGCCCGCGACGATCAGCGGTGAGCCGCGGCGACGCGTGCCGATGCGTCGCGACTTCGCCCCCGACGTCTCGGCGAACCAGGCGCCACCGCCCTCCCAGGCGCAGGCGAGTTCGCCGCCGACCGGCTTCTGCACGACGCCGAGCACCGGTTGATGCGCGTCGATCAGGGCGATGTTGACGGTGAACTCGCCGTTGCGTTTGACGAACTCGCGCGTGCCATCGAGCGGATCGACCAGCCAGTAGCGCGACCAGCGCGAGCGTTCGCTCCACGCGATCGCCGCCGACTCCTCCGACAGCACCGGCAGTTCCGGTGTCAGTTCGCGCAGCGCGGCGACGATCAGCCGATGCGCGGCGAGGTCGGCCGCGGTCAGCGGCGAGCGGTCGTCCTTCTGTTCGACCGTGAAATCGGACTCGTAGATCTCGAGGATCGCCTCCGCGGCGCGTTGCGCGATCGCAGCGGCCGCACGCGCGAGATCTTCCAGGGCCCGGCTCATGGCTGCGGCCGGAAGCGGCCGGCCAGATATTCGCGTGCGATGAACAACGCGGCGATCGAGCGGCCTTCGGTGACGTCGGGCAGTAGCAGCAAGCGGTGCAGTTCGGACAACTTCCACGGCACCACTTCGAGCTCCTCCGGTTCGTCGCCGGGCAGGCGTTGCGGATACAGGTCGCGCGCGAGCACCACGTGCGTCATCGCCGTCATGTAGGCCGGCGACAGCGACAGGCGGCCGAGGATGTGCAATTCGCGCGCGCCGAACCCGACTTCTTCCTTCAACTCGCGATCGGCGCCCTGCTCGACGGTTTCGTCGCGATCAAGACGTCCCTTCGGCAAGCCCAGTTCGTAGCGGTCGACGCCGACCGCATACTCGCGCACCAGCAGTACGGTGTCTTCATCCTGCATCGGCACGATGATGACTGCGCCGAGTCCGGAACTCCTGAGGCGTTCGAACGTGCGTTTCTGGCCGTTCGAGAATTCGAGATCGACCTGCTCGGCGCGCAGGAACCTGCTCACGTCGATCGAACGGGTCGCATGGATGATCGGGGCTTTCGGCATGCGTCGATTGTAGCGGCTGCGGCCCGCTGCGCGGCCGCGGATTCAGAGGCGCTGATCGCGTCCGACGAGGGCGGCTGCGATCAGCAATCCGATGCCTGCCGCTCGAACGAGTCCGGCGACGATGCCAACGCTCGCCACCGGCGTGCCGATCTGCGCGCGCCCTCCGGCATCGTTCGCCTGCGCGATCAGAAAGCTGCTCGCGACGCTGCCGCCGACGCTGGCCAACGCGTACACGAGACAGCCGGCCAGCAGGAATTGGCAGGCGCTGGTGTGGCGCGACCAGAACACCAACGCGAGCACGCCACCCACCAGGGCGGCGAGCAGCGTCGGCGCCTGTGCGAGCAGCTGTGGAAACAGGATCGCCGCGACTGCGCTCATGCCAGCTCCTGCGCAAATGCGGCCAGTGCCAGCGCATGCAGCGCCGGCGTGGCGGCCAGCGCGCTGCGCGTGTCGAGCCCGATCGCGCCGCCGTCCAGATCGCTGAACACACCGCCAGCCTCGCGCACGATGACCACCAGCGGAGCGATGTCGAGGATATTGAGATCGGATTCGATCACGAGGTCAATCGCGCCGCGCGCGAGCAGGTGGTAATGCAGGAAATCCCCATAGCCGCGGATACGGCCGCTGCGGCGTACGAGATCGGCGAGCACGTTCCAGCGCGCCGGCGATGCGGCGAGCGTTTTCAGGTTGCCGGTCGAGATCGCGCTGCGCGGTCCCAGTTCGCGCATGTCGGAAACCTCGATGCGTCTTGTTTCACCGTCGGCGCTGCGCAGGAACGCACCGCCACCGAGCACGGCCCAGGCGCGCTCGCCATATTCGGCCGCGGCGGATACGCCGAGCACGAGCTCACCGGCATGCATCAGCGCGATCTGCGTCGAGAACATCGGATAGCCGCGCACGAACGCCTTGGTGCCGTCGATCGGATCGATCAGCCAGAGAAAATCGCCGTCGCCTTCGCGGCCTTCCTCCTCGCCATAGAAGGCGTGCTGCGGATAGGCCTCGCGCAGTACGCGCTTGATTGCCACTTCGGCCGCGCGATCGGCTTCGGTCACCGGCGTTGCATCGGCCTTGGTGACGACGGAAAAATCCTGTGCGCGGTAGCGCGGCCGCGTGATCGCCTCGGCGGCGTCGGCCGCGCGCTGGGCGACTTCGAGCGCGTGCGCGAGGAACTCGAAGTCCGGCGCGCTCACAGCACCTTGAACATCTGGCCGTGCACGACCAGCTTGCTGGATCCGTCTGCCTGCGGTTCGCCGACATAGCGCAACGTATCGGCGACCTGCTGGTCGCCATTGCGTGCCTTCAATATCGCCTGCGCCTCGAAGGCATTGAAGCTCACCTTGAACGTACCATCGACGGCGAGATTGCCTTTGCCGTCGTCGTGCACGCTGCCACCGATAACGCCGCCAGGCTGCGAAGCAAAGTCGGCCAGCATGTCGGAAAAGCGCGCGTCGCCGTCGGGACCGGTCACGCCGGCTTCGCTCCAGCGCGCATTGCCGCTGGCGTCGCTGAGCAGGGTGGTGGCGAACCGCGCCTGCGTGACGACACCGCTGACGGTGCCGAGCAGCTTGAGCTCGCGCAGATCCAGCGTCGGCGCGAGCAGTTCGGCCGGCACGCTGAAACGCAGGTCCTGCGCGAGCAGCGCGCCGTCGCTGTCGCGCGTCACCACGCCGGCCGCATCGATGTCGGCGCCCTTGATGCGCACGTCAGCGACGAAGCGGGCGCGCAACAACGGTGCCTTCTGCGCATGCCAGTCGAGTTCGCCGAGGTCGCGCCCGAGCACGCTGATGCCATCGGCGTGGCCGTCCCAGAGTGTGCCGCGCACGCCGGTCAACGCGACCGGGCCGAGATACTTCGCGCCATACCGATACGCGACGTCCGCCGGCAAGGTCCACAAAAAGACACCGCCGACGATGAAGCCGAGCACGAGCAGGAACAGCAGGATCTTCAAAATTCGCATAAACAGGTCGGTCGCACGGATCGATGCACAACAATGGCCGCATCTTGGAAGGGAGAACCGGATCGTCCGGTCGGGAACGCGCGTCTTAGCACGGTATCGCGTCGACGTTCAAACCTCGAACGTCATGGTGCGTCCTGCAAAGTCACGCGGGCGTTGACCAGACCGATACCGTCGGCGCGGTCGGCCGAGAGGTCGCTGGCCTCGACGCCGTAACTGCGCGAAAGGTCTTCGATCCAGTCGACCAGAGCATCGAAGTTCGCGCTCTCGAAGCTGACGCGCACGCTGCGCGCGCCGACCGGCTCGACGCGCTTCAGCGCGTTCTCGAGTCCGGCGCTGCGCGCGGTCGCATCCGCCAGCGCCAGCAGGGAGCGGCCCTGACGATCCGCGCGCGAGCGGGTGCCGGCCGCATGCAGGCGATCGATTTCCGCGGCACCGACGTTGACGTAGGCGAGATCGCGACGCTGGCCTTCGATCGTCTGCTGCAACTCGACGCGTTTCATCGCCAGCGGGTGCCACAGCAGGGCCCAGCCGAGCAGCAGCGCGACCACGACTGAACCTATGCCGAGCATGCGCCGTTCGTTCGGCGCGAGCTTCTGCCACCATGCGGCCATCACGGCGCACCTCCGTGGCCGTCGCCGGAGCCGATGCGGATGCGTCCGTCGACGCCATCCGTGCCCGGGTTTGCCGCTGTGACCTCGACCTTCAGTCCCGGCACCATCGAGAAGCGCTCGCGCACACTGTCGAGCGCGGCGACATCGGGCGCGTGCAGGCTCAGCTCGAACACGCCATTGCGGTATTCCATGCCGCGCGTCTGGATGCGCGACGTGCTGCCGAGCACCGGCGCGATCTGCGTCAGCACGCGCAGCAGGCCGCTCGACTCGGCACTGCCGCGCAAACGATCGAGACGACTGCGCATCAGCTGCTCCGGGCTCAAGCGCGCCAGCTGCGCAGCGTCGATGTCCGGGAACGCCTTGCGCACGGCTTCCTGCGCGAGCGTGTCGATGCGCGCCGACGCGCGCGACAACTGCAGCACTTCGAAGCCGAGATCGACCACGGCGAGCACCATCACCGCGACCACGAGCGCCGCCGCCAGACGCCACCAGCGCGCGCCGCGTGCTCCGCGATGCATCGAGGCGAATTCACCTTCGAGGAGGTTGAGAGGCGGATGTGCGCAACCGCTTGCCAGCAATGCCAGCGGATCGCGCTGACGCTCGTGATACCGAGCGGCCGCCAACGGCAATGGCGCAGCCGGCGAAGCACGGAAATCGTATGCGGACGACGGCGCGGTCGCGCCCGCATGGACCAGCCAATCCACCAGATCGGCAGGCGCGCAAGCAAATGCGGACCAGGTCGCGAGGCGCACGATTGCACGCGCGTCTTCTACGATGACCGTGCCTGGCGCCAATGCGAGCGATTCGGGTATCAGCACATCCGGCCGCACGCCCGCTTCGGCCAGGCGCTCGAGCCAGCCGCGCAGGCGCTTTTTTGCCACGACAGCGACGCCAATCGGTTCGACGCCATCCTTCACCGCCGCCGCGAAATGCAAATCCTCGACGGCGCCCAACAGCTGGTCCTCGACCGCATAGGGCAACGCCTGCAGCAATTGCGCGCGATTGCGCGCGCTGATGCGCGTTTCGGTGAGCAGCACGTCTTCGGCCGGCACCAGCACGACGACTTCGCCGGCGGTTGCCACAACCGACGCCGGCGGCGGCCCAGCCACGGAAGCGATCGACACGCCCGTGCCGGACTGACGCAACCAGGTCAGACCGCCATCAGGAGCGAGGCGCAGCAACAGGCGATCGGACATGCGGAACGTGGGGACCGGTGGCGTCGAAACGCGGGGATTGTAGTCGAGAACGACGCGACGTCAGTCGAGGGTACCGTCGTCGCGCGGCGAGGCTGCGATCGGCGCCGCTACGGTCAAGGCGTCGTCGCTGCCGCGGCTGCGCGCGAGCACGCGGTAATTGTGGCCGTTGCCGGCGCGTTCGATCAGGCTGTAGAACGTGAACGGCACCTCATCGAGGATGATGTCGCCGCGGGCGAGGAAGTAGGTGCTCGAGGTGCCGATCATCGACGCCGGGGGAAGCAACGACTGATCGATGTGCGCCTGGGTGGCGACATCGGTCACGCTAGTCATGTTTGCCTGTCCGTTGTTCCAGATAGCTATTGCTGCTGCCCGCGAAATACGACTTGTAAGACTTTGCAGAACCGGCACGCTTGCCGTATTCACGTTGATCTTAGTGCCCGGCGGTAACGCACAGACATAGGGTGCGAGCTTCGCGTAGACGTCAGTTGTGACGCCAGCGACAAGTCTAAGTTCGGACACATGCACGAAAACATCGCCGCGTTGTCGATACGGAATGGGCAGCGAGAGATAGGTATTCGGGCTGAGCACGTTGGCACCGTCGCCAGCGCCGAGCCAGGCTTGCACAGAGGCAGCGAGCATGGGGTCCGGAATCCCCAGAGCCAGCAGCAACTGATTGAACACGTCGAGCCAACGTGCAGCGTCAGGAGAGCGCCCCGAAAGATTGTTGAGATTGAAGCACCCATTGAGATCGCGCATCGTCGCGCTGATCAGGCCGCCGGGCACCTGCTGCGGTGGCAGTGGCAATGCCCAGGGACTGCGATTCGAGTCCGGCCCACGCTGCTCGCTTTCCGTTTTGAACAGGATTTGCGCGGCATAAATCTCCAAGCCTTGCGCATACGCATCGGCCTGTTCGGAACGTAACAAATTGCGCGTACGAGCGAATGCCAGTTCACCGCGATCGAGCAGGGCCGCGATCAGGATCACCGCGAGCGCGACGACGAGCAGCGCGACGAGCAGCGCGACTCCCCGTTGACGATGTGGCGAAGTGTTCATCACTGGCAGATCGTCGAAGGTGCGGCGCCGGTGGAAGTCGTGCCGACTGCGCACGGCCATGGCGTCGACGGCAACTCCACCAAGCGCCGTATCTCGCCGAGATCGGTCAGCACGAAGCGGAATTCGACGGCAAGCGGAAGCACCTCCGGCGTCGGCGTAGTGCTCGATGGCGGCCACGCATCGCGCCAGACCCGATCGGTGCCGAAATAGCGCAGCCGCAACTGCTCGATTCCATCGAGCAGCTTGGTCGTCACCGGCACGGAATTCGGCGCGCGGTCGAGCACCAGATAACGCCCGCGCTGCAGGTTGCCGCCATCGAGCGCATAGACGACGCGCTCCAGATTGCTGCGCGGTTCAGCCAGCGGATTGGCGTAGCCGAGCCGCGTGAATTCGATGCCATCCGCGCTGCCGATCAAGGCCGGCAAAGGCTGGCTGCTGGTGTTGCCGAGCACCGTTCGCGCGACGCCCTGGCGCAGATCGCGTTCGAGCAGGCTGACCGCGCGCGTGATCGCGGCGAAGCGATCCTGCTGCGCCGCCAACGCCGAGCGCGTGCGTGCGATCGCGGAAAGGCCGCCGTACGCCGCTGCGGCCAGCGCCGCGAAGACGACCAGCGCGACCAGCAGTTCGATCAGGGTGAAGCCGCGTCGGGACTTCATGGCGACAAGGACTGGCCGGCGAACCCGCTCAGGCTCGCCGACGGCTGCTGCAGGTCGCCAGCGAACACGAGGATATCAATGCGGCGGATCTCGGCGTCCTGCGTCGACTTCACGTCGCGCGTCCAGCGCCAGTTGCGTCCGGCCAATTGCAGGTGGCCATCGCTGCGACCGGTGGCCGGGAATGGGTTCGCCAGCCGCGTATCGGTCAACACGTCCGCCGCGACCCATCCGGCCAGCGTGCGTTCGCGCAGCGCATCGAAGTCCTGCACCTGCAGGCCCGCGGTGCGCGTCAGCGCGAGCAGGGCCAGCGCGATCACGGCCAGCGCGATCAGCACTTCGATCAGTGTAAAGCCCCGCGCGCGCTTCACGGCGGCGTTTCCAGGCGCGCAGTCTTCAATGTGCCGTCGTCCGCGCCGGTCACGCGGTAGCGCAGCGGTGGGTCGCCGAGCGCAAGCGTCAACGCGAATGGCGTCAGTTCACCGGAGGAAAAACACACCAGCTGCGGCGTATCGTGCTTCGGCGTCGCCAATGCGACCGGACGCCCTTCGCGGCTGAGGTCGACATGCAGTCCCGCCGGCCAGTGGCGCGCGCGCAACTCATCGGTACCGGCATCGTGCCACTCGCTGCCATCGAGCCGGCGGAACGCATAGCCGTCGGCGGCGAGCACGACGCCGAACTCGCGCCCGCCCAGCTCCGCCTGATTGCACAGCTGCGCGACCAGCGCCTGGAATCGATCCGACTCGTTCACCAACTGACGCTCGCCATGGTTGCCGACCGCCAGCGTCAGCGCGGCGGCGAGCACGCCGACGATGACGACGACGACGAGCAATTCGATGAGCGTGAAGCCGCTTTGCTCCGACTCCGCCGCCTGCGTCGGCGGAGTGGGCAGGGGTGAGGGGGCGGGGCCACAGGCGCCCTCGATGCCACAACCGCACGACAAACTCGACCGTCGCGGGCGCCTCGCGAAAACCCGATACCTCATGATCTTGAGCTCTCGCCCTCCCGCCCTACCGTCTCGCCCAAAGATGAAACCGGTCGGAGAGAGGGGATTTTACGCGCGCAACCACCGGCCGGATCACTGCTCCCAGTTGCCGACATCCGCCGCCTCGCCCTCGCCGCCGGGCTTGCCGTCGGCGCCGTAGCTGTAGATATCGATCTCGCCATGCTGGCCGGGGCGCTGATACTGGTACGGCTTGCCCCACGGATCCTTGGCGACACGATCGAGGTACGGCCCTTTCCAGTTCGGCGCATCCGGCTGGCCGGACGGCTTGGTGACCAGCGCGTCGAGCCCCTGCTCACCGCTCGGATAGGCGAAATTGTCGAGCTTGTACAGATTGAGTGCCGTCGCGATGCCCTGGATGTCCTGCTTCGCGCGCGTCACGCGCGCCTCGCCCGGGCGTTCCATCACGCGCGGCACGACGATGGCGGCAAGGATGCCGAGGATCACCACGACGACCAGGATTTCTATCAGCGTGAAGCCGCGCGAGCGGCCTGAAAGCGTGTGTTTCATGGGAAGGCTTGTGCAAAGGCAGGATCGCCGCGGATCATAGCAAGGTTATGCATACCTCCATTTCTGCGCAGCTCGCCGCGCGCGACCTCGCCGTGGTCTGGCATCCGTGCACGCAGATGCACGATCACGAAACGCTGCCGATGCTGCCAATCGCGCGCGCCGAAGGCGCCTGGCTGCATGGTCACGACGGCAAACGCTACCTCGACGCGGTCAGTTCTTGGTGGACCTGCCTGCTCGGCCACCGCCATCCGCGCATCGTTGCTGCGCTGAAGGATCAGCTCGACCAGCTCGACCACGTGATGCTGGCCGGTTTCACGCATGCGCCGGCCATCGAGCTCGCCGAGGAACTGGTGCGTATCAGTCCGCATGGCCTCGAACGCGTGTTCTACGCCGACAACGGTTCCAGCGCGGTCGAAGTCGCGCTGAAGCTCAGTTTCCACTACTGGAAAAATCGTGGCAGTGAACGGCGCACGCGCTTCGTCGCGCTGACCGGCGGTTACCACGGCGAGACGCTCGGCGCGCTGTCGGTCACCGATGTCGCGCTCTATCGCAGTACCTATGCGCCGCTGCTGCTGCAACCGATCTTCGCGCCGTCGCCCGATGCCTATGAACGCGAACCCGGCGAAAGCGCCGCCGACTGCGCACTGCGTCGCCTCGGCGAGCTGCGCACGATCCTGCAACGCCACGCGCACGAAGTCTGCGCGATCATCGTCGAACCGCTGGTGCAATGCGCCGGCGGCATGCGCATGCACGATGCGAGTTACCTGGCCGGTCTGCGCGCGCTCTGCGACGCGTTCGATATCCATCTGATCGCCGACGAGATCGCGGTCGGCTTCGGCCGCAGCGGCAGCCTGTTCGCCTGCGAACAGGGCGGCATCGCTCCGGATTTCCTGTGCCTGTCGAAAGGACTCACCGGCGGTACGTTGCCGCTGTCCGCCGTGCTGACGACAACGCACGTCTACGACGCGTTCTACGCCGACCATGCCGCCGGCAAGGCCTTCCTGCATTCGCACAGCTATACCGGCAACCCGCTCGCCTGCCGCGCCGCGCTGGCCACCTTGCAGGTGCTGCGCGACGAGCCGGTGCTGCAACGCAATCGCGCGCTGGCTGCGCATCTCGCCGCGAGGCTGGCTCCGTTCGCCGATCATCCGAACATTGCCGACGTGCGCCAGACCGGCATGATTGCGGCGCTCGAACTCGTGCGCGACAAGGTTACGCGCGAACCCTTTGCCGCCGCCGAACGCCGCGGCCTGCGCGTCTACCGCCACGGCCTCGAACGCGGTGCCGTGCTGCGTCCGCTCGGCAATGTCGTCTACTTCATGCCGCCGTACTGCATCACGCCGGACGAGATCGATTTCATGCTCGAAGTCGCGCTGGAAGGTATCGAGCACGCAGTATCCTGAGCATCACCGCAACGCAAAGCCCGCGCAAAAAACGCCAGCACGCGCTGCTCATACTCGAGACCGATACGCGCATGCAGATCAACGTGCGCCGCGCCCGGTAAGCTCCGAACTGCTTCGGCGCGTCGGCGGCATCGAATAAAGCGCGCGACTACGCCAGCATCCTTTCGCAGCCGCGGTCTCGCATTGGCCGCCGCTGCGACACTAGCCTGCCGGCGGGCGCGCAACGTGGCGAAATCCGGTCTGGAATCTGGCGCCGGGCTTGCGCACAATCACCCGATCACGGCGCTCACCCACGCTTATGCGCATTCCCCGCATCTATGTACCGCAACCCTTGCACTCAGGTCGCGTCGTGGAACTGCCGATCCAGGCCGGCGAGCACATCGCGCGCGTGCTGCGCCTCGACTGCGGCCATCTACTGCGCTTGTTCAACGGCGACGGCAGCGAATACACCAGTGAACTCACCTCGGTAGCGAAGCGCGCGGTGACCGCGCGCGTGCTGGAATCGGCCAGCACACCTGACCGCGAGAGCCCGCTGCGCATCACGCTCGGCCAGGGCATCGCGCGCGGCGACAAGATGGATTGGATCCTGCAGAAGGCGACCGAACTCGGCATCGCACGGTTCGTCCCGCTGATCACCGATCGCACCGAAGTCAAGCTCGGTGCCGAGCGTGCCGAGCGCAGGTTGTCGCACTGGCAGGCGGTGATCGCCTCGGCCTGCGAACAGTGTGGCCGCAACCGCCTGCCCGAGTTGCACGAACCGGTGCGTCTCGCCGACTGGGCCGCGGCGCTCGGCGAGGTGTCGGGTCTGCGTCTCGCGCTCGACCCGCACGGCGACGTCGGCGTGCGTGACCTCAGCGTGGCGCAGCAGGCGACGCTCGCGGTGGGTCCCGAAGGAGGATTGTCGGACCAGGATCTGGCGATTCTCGACCAGGCCGGTTTCCGTGGCCTGCGCCTCGGTCCACGCATCCTGCGCACCGAGACGGCCGGCCTTGCCGCACTCGCCGCGCTGCAGGCGATTCACGGCGATCTGTAGCTTGCCACGTGGGAAATAATCCCAGCTGCGGCGCAGCATCGAATGCTCCAGAAGAGGGGAGGCGATGGCGGCGGAACGTGAGACACTGGCTATGGATTCGCGCTCATAGTGGAACTTGCCAAGCATGGTGGGACGAGCCCCGGGATTCTCTGCAGCGAAAGGATTCCCGCCCGATGACGGTCCCCTGCCCGCGCAGTGCATGGGTGACCCTGCAAGCCGAATGCGAACCTGCGTATCCGCTTCGCCAACCACAGTGGGGAGAATTCACATGAAGACCCAGCATCGTCATGCACTCGGCCGCGCTCTCGCCTGCTTCGGCCTCCTGGCTGCGCCACTTTTCGCCGGCGCGATCGAGAACGCGCAGCAGGCTTTCGTCACCGATGCGTACGAGAAGAACATGCGCACGATGGAGATGATGAACAAGCTCGACGCCAACGGCGACCACATGATCAGCAAGGAAGAAGGCGAAGCCTACTTCAGCAAGCTGTTCGACATGCTCGACCGCAATCACGACGGCGTGCTCGATCACAACGAATGGGTCGGCGCCGCGGAAGACAAGGAAGTGGTCAGCCTGTCGACCGGCGGCTACGCGCGCGCACTCGCATCGATGGACATGATGGTCATGGTCGACACCGACGGCGACCACACGGTCAGCAAAGATGAATTCATCAAGGCGCACGAGAAGCTGTTCAACAAGATGGCCGGCGGCCAGAGCGTGATCGACGTACAGCACTGGGTATCGGGACACTTCCCGAAATAACCCGGGACGCGGGCGCTGTCACGCATCGGTGTCCGGCAGCGAATCAGGTTTCTCGGATGCTCTGCGCAACGTCGACGCGGCAAGCG
>JBDTYM010000013.1:0-57683 GCA_040005635.1 Dokdonella sp.
ACCACATCGCGCTCGATCAGGCGCGCGAGAAAGCCGCCGGCGGCAAGGCGATCGGCACGACCGGGCGCGGCATTGGTCCGGCCTACGAGGACAAAGTCGCCCGACGCGGCATCCGCGTGGCCGATCTGCATTACCCGGAACAACTCGCCGAACTGCTGCGCAGTGCGCTCGACTATCACAACTTCGTGCTGACGAAATATCTCGGCGGAACCGCGATCGATTTCCAGCAGACGCTGGATGAGGCGCTCGCGTTCGGCGACTACGTCGAACCTATGAAATCCGACGTCGCCGGCATCCTTCACGACCTGCGCAAGCAGGGCAAGCGCGTGCTGTTCGAGGGTGCGCAGGGCGCGCTGCTCGACATCGATCACGGCACCTATCCGTATGTGACCTCGAGCAATACGACGATCGGCGGCGCGCTCGCCGGCACTGGCGTCGGCGCCGATGCGATCGACTACGTGCTCGGCATCGCCAAGGCCTACGCCACGCGTGTCGGCGGCGGCCCGTTCCCGACAGAACTCGACGACGAGATCGGCGAAGGCATCCGCAAGCGCGGCCAGGAATTCGGCGCCACCACCGGCCGCCCACGCCGCTGCGGCTGGATCGATCTGGTCGCATTGAAGCGCGCCGTCGCGATCAACGGCATCAGCGGCCTGTGCATCACCAAGCTCGACATCCTCGATGGCATGGACAAGCTCAAGCTGTGCATCGCCTACCGCTATCGCGGCAAGGAAACCGAGTACGCGCCACTCGACGCACAAGGCTGGGACGAGTGCGAGCCGGTCTACCTGGAATTCCCGGGCTGGAGCGAGAATACCCATGGCATCACCGAGTGGGACCAGCTACCCGCTGCCGCACGTGCGTATCTACGTGCGCTGGAAGAACTCGCCGGCTGTCCACTCGCGATCGTCAGCACCGGTCCCGATCGTGATGCGAATATCGTGTTGCGTGATCCGTTCGCGTAAGCGGGTTCGGGATTGCCAGACGCGCGCGTGCGGACGACTCAGCGTCAGCGCGCGTAGCGCGCACGCTTCTCCTGCACATCCTTGCGCGGTTCCAGCTTGAGACGCTGCCGCAGCCACGTGGCAAAGTCGGCTTCGGAGAGCGAGCCTTCGGCGAGCGACAGCATCGCGATGTACTTGTCCTCGTCGCCCGCCACGAGCACGGCGTTGTTGAGCGCCAGAAACGCGCGATAGCAGACATGCGCGGTCCGTTTGTTCCCATCGAGGAACGGATGATTGCGCGCCAAACCAAACGCGAGGCTGGCCGCCAGATCGGCAACGTCAGGCGACGGGTCGCCGTAGGCATGCAGCTGCTGTGGGCGGGCAAGAGCAGAGTCGAGCAAGCCTTCATCGCGCACGCCGGCCGTGCCGCCATGCTCCGCGAGCTGGCGGTCGTGAATGGCCAGCGCGAATGCCTTTTCGATCCATACGATCATCGCTCCGTACCCTATTGCGCGAGCTTGTGCAGCACCTGGCGATCTTCGCGCATGATTGTTTCGGCCACTTCCATCTGCTGCGCTAGCGTCGGATCGAACGCAGTCAGCCGAATGCCATCTGGCGTCTCCAGCGCATACAACTCGTCGCCCTTTTCCAGGCGCAAACGCGCCAGCAGTTCCTTCGGCAGGATGACGCCGGCAGAGTTGCCGATCGCGGTGATTTTCAGTTTCATGTCGAGGTTCCAAACGAAGTTATAACGAACGTTAATACGACGGTGTGCCCCTGGCAACCCCGTTATGCATACGGAGGCGGCGCGACCGATTCCGCGGCGCGGGTTCGAAGTCCTCCGAGCCATGTACGCGCAAGGCGCTCAGGCCCTTCCGCGACTTCCACGGCACCGTATGAATCCGCCGCGCACCTGTTCATCCGCGTTTTATTTTTCCAGTGCTACACACGCAGGGTGCCGATTTCGCACATGCCGGTGAAGCGCGTCATGCCCGAGAAGAAAACCAGAGCCGCCGCCGCGCGCGACAAGCGCCAAGGCAAGTCCGCCAGCACACAGGCCGGCGAATATGTGCACGAGGAGATCGAACACATTCGCGAGGGCAAGCACGGCGCGAAATCGGCCAAGCAGGCGATCGCGATAGGCCTGTCGAAAGCGCGCCGCGCGGGGGTGAAGGTGAAGACGTCCAAGACGGCTTCAGCCGCCACAAAGGAAAAAGCGAAGCAGGACAGCGCCAAGGCTTCCTCGCACAAGAAGCCTTCGGCCACGCGTTCGCGTGCGACGACGAAGGCGTTGAACAAGAAGGGCGGCAAGAAGTCCGTCAGCAAGCGGGCGTTGAAGCGCACGGCGAGCAGCCGTTCGGCGGCCGCGAAGAAGGCGGCGCAGACGAAGGGAGGGAGCGGACGCTCGACTGCGCCAAAGAAGGCTGCACGCGAGCAGGCTACTTGACCAGGTCCACCTTGCGTAAAAATTAGTTTGCGCTGTCCGACCGAGTTAACCCTGCAGCGACTTCGCGGAACGCCAGCAATGCCGCTACTCGCGCGCCTTGGCTTCCAATGTCATCGCTCCCCCAGCGTCGATGTCCGCTGCGAGTTCAAGCATACGGTCGCCGTTCGTGAAAAGGCCCCGCGCTGCGGGGCCTTTTCGCTTACTCGGCGACGCGATGCCTCACGCTACGTTCGGCTCACTGAACGCCTCGATCTCGCCCTCGAACTCGCCGATTGGCACGCAGCTGCAGAACACGTTCTTGTCGCCGTAGATGTTGTCGACGCGGGCGACCGGCGACCAGTATTTCTGCAGCTTCAGGCTGGCCAGCGGAAAGGCGGCCAGTTCGCGCGGATAGGCGTGCGTCCATTCGCTGGCCGAGACCATTGTGGCGGTGTGCGGCGCGTGCTTGAGCGGGTTGTCCTCGCGATCGAGCTTGCCATCCTCGACGGCGCGGATCTCGTCGCGGATCTGGATCATCGCGTCGATGAAGCGGTCGAGTTCGTGCTGCGATTCGCTTTCGGTCGGTTCCACCATCAGCGTGCCAGCGACCGGGAAGCTCAAGGTCGGGGCGTGGAAGCCAAAGTCGATGAGCCGCTTGGCGACGTCCTCGGCGCTGATGCCGGTGCTGTCCTTGAGCGGCCTCAGGTCGAGGATGCACTCGTGCGCGACGAGGCCATTGCGGCCGGTGTAGAGCGTTTCGTAGTGTGGCGCGAGGCGCTTGGCAATGTAGTTCGCGTTGAGCAGCGCAACCTGGGTTGCCTTGCGCAAACCCTCGGTGCCCATCAGCGTGATGTACATCCAGCTGATCGGCAGGATACTGGCGGAGCCGTAGCTGGCGGCCGAGACCATGCCGACATCGTGCGGCGCATGCGTCTCGTGGTGACCATCGGCGGCGGGCAACATTCTTGGCAGGAACGGTGCGAGATGCGACTTCACCGCGCACGGCCCAACGCCGGGACCACCGCCGCCGTGCGGAATGCAGAATGTCTTGTGCAGGTTCAGATGTGAAACATCCGAGCCCCACTTGCCCGGCTTGGCGACACCGACCAGCGCATTCATGTTGGCGCCGTCGGTGTAGACCTGGCCGCCATGCGCGTGGACGATCTCGCAGATCTCGACGATGTCTTCCTCGAATACGCCGTGCGTGGACGGGTACGTGATCATCAGCGCGGCGAGCCGCTCGCTGAACTTCTCCGCCTTGGCGCGGATGTCAGCGATGTCGACGTTGCCGTTCGCATCGCACTTGGTCACGACCACGGTCATGCCGCACATCTGTGCCGATGCCGGATTGGTGCCGTGCGCGGATTCCGGAATCAGGCAGATGTCGCGATGGCCTTCATTGCGCGAGCGGTGATACGCGCGGATCGCGAGCAGGCCCGCGTATTCGCCCTGCGCGCCGGAATTGGGCTGCAGGCTGACCGCGTCGTAGCCGGTGCATTCGACCAGCATCGCTTCGAGTTCGCCGATCAGCTGCTTGTAGCCGTGCGTCTGCCCATGCGGGCTGAGCGGATGGATGTTGCCGAATTCGGGCCAGGTGACCGGAATCATCTCCGCGGTCGCGTTGAGCTTCATCGTGCACGAACCGAGCGGGATCATCGTGCGATCCATCGCCAGATCCTTGTCGGCCAGCGCACGCATGTAGCGCAGCAGTTCGTGTTCGCTGTGATGCGTGTTGAACACCGGGTGCTGCAGGAACTTCGTCGTGCGCACGAGACCGGCGGGCAGTGCGTCAGCGGTCTGCGCATCGAGCGCGTCGATGTCGTCGATGCGCGCACCGAAGAGGTTGGCGATCGCGATCACATCGGCGCGCGTGGTGGTTTCGTCGAGGCTGATGCCGAGGCTGCCGGCGTCGATCTTGCGCAGGTTCAGGCGCGCGCGGCTGGCGTAGCCGTGGATCTCGGGCGCGTCGACGCCGCTGATGTGCAGCGTGTCGAAGAAACCGTCGGCAACCTGCACGGCATTCTTGCGCAGCGCCGCTGCCAGGATGGCCGCGAGGCGGTGCGTGCGACGCGCGATGCGCGTGAGGCCGTCGGGGCCGTGGTACACCGCGTACATGCTCGCCATCACTGCGAGCAGCACCTGCGCGGTGCAGATGTTGCTGGTCGCCTTCTCGCGGCGGATGTGCTGCTCGCGCGTCTGCAAGGTCAGGCGGTACGCCGGCTTGCCTTCGGCATCGATGGACACGCCGATCAAGCGGCCAGGCATCGAGCGCTTGTACGCATCGCGGCAGGCCATGAAGCCGGCATGCGGGCCGCCGAAGCCGAACGGCACGCCGAAGCGCTGGCTGTTGCCGACGACGATGTCGGCGCCCCACGCACCTGGCGCGGCAATCAGCGTCAACGCGAGCAGGTCGGTGGCGACGGCGACGAGACCGCCGCGCGCGTGCGTGGCGTCGGCGAGCGCCTGATAGTCATGCACGGCGCCAAACGTGTTCGGGTATTGCAGCAGCACGCCGTAGCTGTCGACGCGGGCCGCTTCGGCATCGTCACCGACGTGCAGCTCGATGCCGAGACCGTCCGCGCGCGTACGCAGCACTTCGAGCGTCTGCGGATGCAGGCCATTGGAGGCGAAGAACACGTTCGACTTCGATTTCGCCGAACGCTTGGCCAGGGTCATCGCCTCGGCCGCCGCAGTCGCTTCATCGAGCAGGGAGGCGTTCGCGATCTCCATGCCGGTGAGATCGGCCACCATCGTCTGGAAGTTGATCAAGGCTTCCATGCGGCCCTGCGAGATCTCCGCCTGATACGGCGTATAGGCCGTGTACCAGGCCGGATTCTCCAGGATGTTGCGCAGGATGACGTTCGGCGTATGCGTGCCGTAGTAGCCCTGGCCGATGAAACTGCGGAAGACCTCGTTCTTGTCGGCGATCGAGCGGATCTTGGCGAGCGCTTCGACTTCGCTGATCGCCGCCGGCAGCGCGAGCGGCGCCGGTGACTTGATGCGCCCGGGGACGATCGCGTCGGTCATCGCATCGAGCGAAGTATGGCCGACCACGCGCAGCATATGTGCGATCTCGGCGTCGTTCGGGCCGATGTGACGATCGACGAAGGAGGAATGGTGCTCGAGGTCGCGCAGCGACGGCGAAGTGTTCTGAGTCATGGCGGAGGCGTCCGGAATTTACCGACAGGAGCCGGCCGACAGGAAGACGGCCGACAAGGCAGCACGCGCGAAGCCGCACGTGGAGGCGCCCCTCTGTCCTTTTGCCTGAGAGTTTGGAAGAGCGCGCCATGTTGCGCACTTCGTGCCCCTTCGGCGCCGGTGATGCCGATCAAGGCAGCCGGTCTCTCCAGAGTGTGCACACGCGGCGGTCTGGGGCCTGAGCGATTACGGGCGTTGCGCCTTCGGCAGCGGGTTGCCCCGCTTCTCCCACCACGTGCATCAAGGCGGCGATTATAGCGCGGCGGCGGCGCGATCGATGGCGATCGCGCTTATCATGTACGCATGCTCGCGCTGAATTCCGCATCGCAGCCCCAAAAGGCTGGATCCCGGCGTTCGCCGATGACGGCGTGGGGTGGTCGCGACAGACAGCGGCGGCGCTGAAACGCGCAAAAGAAAAAACCCGCCGGAGCGGGTTTTCTCAGTCATCAAATGGTGCCCAGGAGAGGACTCGAACCTCCACGGGTCGCCCCGCTAGCACCTGAAGCTAGTGCGTCTACCAATTCCGCCACCTGGGCACGCCCGCTGGCATGGCCAACCGGGGGCGCGAAAGATACTGGCCCCCATGGGAGCTGTCAACGAGCCATGCTTGCAAACACACCTCCGCTCGGCGACGCTGCGCCCCACTTAGAAGGAATACCCGTTGAAAAGAAGAAAAACCACCAGCTCGAGCGCAAGCGCCGAGCGCAATCCGCGCGGGCCCGGCAAGCGTGCCGGCCTGCCCAAGTTCATGCCGGAACGGCTGCCGCCACTGCCGGGCAAGAAGGGCGTGAAACCTCCGCCGATCAAGGATCCGTACGCGGAGCGCGAGGCTGGACGCTACGAGCGCCCGATCGCGAGTCGCGAGGCCATCGCCGCCCTGCTCGTCGAACACGGCGAGCTGATGACGGTCGAGGCGATCGCGCATACGCTGCGCCTTACCGCGCCGCCGGATTTCGAGGCGCTGACGCGCCGACTCGCGGCGATGCTGCGTGATGGCCAGCTGATCCAGAACCGCCGTGGCGGTTATGGCGTTGCCAGCAAGCTCGATCTGATTCGCGGCGGCGTCATCGCCAACGCGGAAGGCTACGGTTTCCTGCGTCCGGAAGAGGGCGGCGAGGATCTGTATCTGTCGCCGGCCGAAATGCGCAAAGTGCTGCACGGTGACCGCGTGCTCGCCAGCGTGGTCGGCGTCGATCGCCGCGGGCGTCGTCAGGGCGCGATCGTCGAGGTGCTGGAACGACGCTCGCCGCGTCTGGTCGGGCGCGTCGTGCAGGAGAACGGTCTCGTGCTCGTCACGCCGGACGATCGCCGCCTGCATCAGGATATCTTGATCAAGCCTGGTATGGACCTGGGCGCGCGCTCGGGCCAGATCGTCGTCGTTGAGATCACCGATCAGCCGACCGCGCAGCGTGGGCCGATGGGCAAGGTGCTTACTGTGCTCGGCGAGCGTCTGACACCGTCGCTGGTGGTCGAAATGGCGATCGCCAGCCACGACCTGCCGCACGAATGGCCGGCCGCCGCACTGCGCGATGCCGCCCAGATCGAACCCAGCGTGCTTGCGGCCGAGATCAAGGGTCGAGTCGACTTGCGTGCGATGCCGCTGGTCACGATCGATGGCGAAGACGCCAAGGATTTCGACGACGCGGTCTACGCCGAACCGACCGAGCAGGGTTTTCGCCTGCTCGTCGCCATTGCCGACGTTTCGCACTATGTGCAACCCGGCGGCGCCATCGACGAGGAAGCCTACAACCGCTCGACGTCGGTGTATTTCCCCGGCTTCGTCGTGCCGATGCTGCCGGAGACCTTGTCGAACGGCATCTGCTCGCTGAATCCACGCGTCGAACGCCTGTGCATGGTGTGCGACATGCAGGTCAACCATGACGGTGAGGTCACACGCTCGAAGTTCTATCCGGCGGTGATGCGCTCGCATGCACGGCTGACCTATACGCGCGTGTGGCAGGCGCTCGGCGAGAAGGATGCGGACGCGCGGCGGGAATACGCCGACGTGATGCCGCAGCTCAAGAACCTGCATCAGTTGTATCGCCTGCTCGCCAAGGCGCGCCAGAAGCGTGGCGCAATCGACTTCGAGAGTCGCGAGGTCGACTTCCGCCTGTCACCGACCGGCGAGGTCGTCCAGCTCGGCGCCTACGAGCGCAACGATGCGCACAAGCTGATCGAGGAATGCATGATCGCGGCGAACGTGGAAGCCGCGAAATACCTGCAGAGAAAGAAGATTCCGACACCGTATCGCGTGCACGCGCCACCACCGGCATCGAAGTACGAGGACCTGCTCGAGTTCCTGCGCGAGTTCAAGCTGACGCTGCCGCCGCTGGCCGAGGTCACGCCGGGCGATTTCTCCGCGCTGTTGAAGAAAGTGCGCAAGCGGCCGGATTCCAGCCTGATCGAGTCTGTGCTGCTGCGTTCGCAGAGTCTTGCCGTGTATCAGCCGGAGCATCCGGGCCATTTCGGCCTGGGGCTTTCCTCGTACACGCATTTCACCTCGCCGATCCGGCGCTATCCCGACTTGCTGGTGCACCGCGCGATCCGTCACGCATTGGCCGGCGGCACGGCGGCGAACTATGCCTACAGCGCGAGCGCGATGCAGAGCTTCTGCGTGCACTGCTCACACAACGAACGCCGCGCCGACGAAGCCGAGCGCGATGTCGACGAGCGCTACAAGTGCGCGTGGATGGAGAAGCACGTCGGCAGCGAGTTCGAAGGCATCGTCGCCGGCGTGACCTCGTTCGGCCTGTTCGTCGAGCTCACCGAATCGAAGATCAGCGGCCTCGTGCACATCACGCAGCTGCCGAACGACTACTATCATTTCGACGCGACCCGACGCTTGCTCACCGGCGAACGCCGCGGCCTGAAGTTCCGCCTCGGCGATCCGGTGCGCGTGCAGGTGCTGCGCGCGAGCCTGGAGGATCGCAAGATCGACTTCAAGCTGGTGCCCTCGGCGCACGACGCGCGCAAGCACTGAACCTGGGTCAAACCCCAATCCTTCTCCCAGTGGGAGAAGGCGCTCTCAAGGGGCGGATGAGGGAATGCGCTTCCATCTGATTCGGCATCAGCGCGTGAAAGTGACTTCCCTCATCCGGCGCTCCGCCCTCTGCCGCCAGACGGCGGCCTCGACCTTCTCCCGGCCGGAGAAGGGAAGAATTTCATACAGGTAAATTTTCCAATGAGCAGCGATCTGTTGATCGGCATCCATGCGGTCGAAGCCGCCCTTAACCACGACGTCGCCAACCTGGTCGAGCTGTACATCGAGACCGGCAGCCAGAATCCGCGTGTGAAGGAACTCGGCGAACGCGCGCGCGAACTCGGCGTGAAGCCGCACGCACGCGACCGTGCCGCGCTGGATCGCATGACCGGCGGCGCACGTCATCAGGGCGTGGTCGCGCGCTACAACGCGCCGGCGCCGCTGCCGGAATCCGCACTGCTGGAACTGGCTGAAAAGGCCGGGCGCGAGGCATTGTTCCTCGTGCTGGACGGCGTCACCGACCCGCACAACTTCGGTGCCTGCCTGCGCAGCGCCGAGGCGGCTGGCGTGACGGCTGTGCTGGTGCCGAAGGATCGGGCGGTCGGCGTGACGCCGACGGTGCGGCGGGCGTCGGCCGGCGCGGCCGACCGTGTACCGATCGTTGCCGCGACCAATCTCGTGCGCACGTTGAAGCAGCTCAAGGAGGCCGGCGTCTGGCTGGTCGGCTTGGTCGGCGAGACGACGGCGCAGTCGATCTACACGGTCGATTTGAACGGTCCCATCGCGCTCGTGCTAGGCAGCGAGGGCGAGGGCATGCGTCGGCTGACGCGCGAAACGTGCGATTTCCTCGCGCAGATCCCGATGCGTGGCGATATGGAGAGCCTCAACGTCTCGGTCGCGACCGGGATCGTGCTGTTCGAAACGCTGCGGCAGCGTCAAGCGGTCGTGTCGGGCGTCGCTTCCGGTCGCGGCTGAGCCAATCCGTTCGGCGCGATCGCCGCCGGCAGGATGCCGCCGATCAGGAATCCGCTCAGCACGAAGAACATGTCCATGCCGATGCTGCCGATGTACCAGAGCACGCGCTAGTTCGACCACAGGTGAGAATAAAGCGGCGCACACGGGCTCTCCAGCGACAATCCGACGCAGTACACGACGCAAACGAACTGGAATTCCGTCCAGGAAAGCGTAAAGGCGGTTTGTAGGTAGTCCATCGTGCAGGGTGGCATTCGGGCGGCGTGGAGTTTACCTCAGGCGCCGCGCTGCAACGCCTTGATAAGCCGGCTGCCGCGGGCATACACTGGCGCCGGCCTGCAACCTGTAGGAGCCTCCGATGGCAGACCTGACCCGGCGTCAGTTCCTGAAAGTCACCGGCGCCACGCTGGTGGGATCGAGCCTCGCCCTGATGGGCTTTTCGCCCACACCGGCGCTGGCCGAAGTGCGCGAATTCAAGCTCAGCCGCGCAACCGAAACGCGCAATACCTGTCCTTATTGTTCTGTCGCCTGCGGCATCCTGATGTACGGGCTAGGCGATGGCGCGAAGAATGCGCAGGCGAGTATCTTCCACATCGAGGGTGATCCAGATCATCCGGTCAATCGCGGCACGCTGTGCCCGAAGGGTGCCGGACTGATCGACTTCATCCATAGCGAAAGCCGGCTGAAGTATCCGGAATATCGCGCGCCGGGTTCGGACAAGTGGCAGCGCATCTCGTGGGACGACGCGCTCGATCGCATTGCCAAGCTATTGAAGCAGGATCGCGACGCGAATTTTGTTGCCAAGACCGACGACGGCCTGACCGTCAATCGCTGGCTGACCACGGGCATGCTGGCTGCGTCGGCAGCGAGCAACGAGGTCGGTTATCTGACACACAAGGTCGCCCGTTCCTGGGGCATGCTGGCGTTCGACAATCAAGCACGTGTCTGACACGGCCCGACGGTGGCAGGTCTTGCCCCGACGTTTGGCCGAGGTGCGATGACGAATCACTGGGTCGACATCAAGAATGCCGACCTGGTTCTGATCATGGGTGGCAATGCCGCCGAAGCGCACCCGTGCGGATTCAAATGGGTTACCGAGGCGAAGGCGCACAACAAGGCGAAACTCATCGTCGTCGATCCGCGCTTCACGCGCTCGGCGTCGGTCGCGGACGTCTATGCGCCTATCCGTCCGGGCACCGACATCGTCTTCCTCGGCGGCTTGATCAGTTGGCTGATCGCGAACGACAAGATCCAGCGCGAGTACGTCGTCAACTACACTGATCTCTCCTTCATCGTGAAGGACGGGTTCACCTTTACCGATGGCATCTACTCCGGCTACAACGCGGATAAACGCACCTACGACAAGTCGACGTGGGACTACGAACGCGGCGACGACGGTTTCGTCAGGAGCGACCCGAGCCTGACCGACCCGCGCTGCGTCTACAGCCTGCTGAAGGAGCATTACGCGCGCTACACGCCGGAGATGGTCGAAAGCGTCTGCGGCACGCCGAAAGACAAGGTGATGCAGATCTGGGACATGATCGGCTCGACCTCGACGCCGACGCGCGCGATGACGATCATGTACGCGCTCGGCTGGACGCAGCACTCGATCGGCTCGCAGATGATCCGTACCGGCGCGATGGTGCAGTTGCTGCTCGGCAATATCGGCGTCTCCGGCGGCGGCATGAACGCGCTGCGCGGGCATTCCAACATCCAGGGCCTGACAGATCTCGGTCTTCTCTCGAACCAGCTGCCGGGCTACATCGGATTGCCGCTGCAGAGCGAGCAGAAGTACGACGATTTCATTGCCGCGCGTGCACTCAAACCGTTGCGGCCGAACCAGCTCAGCTACATGCAGAATATGCCGAAATTCCACGTCAGTTTCATGAAGACGTGGTGGGGCGATGCGGCCATGCCGGCGAACAACTGGGCTTACGACTACCTGCCCAAGGTCGACAAGCTCTACGACATGCTGCAGGTCTACGAGCTGATGTACGACGGCAAGATCAACGGCTATCTCGCGCAAGGTTTCAATCCGCTGGCGGCGGCGCCGAACAAGGCCAAGTTGAACGCCGCATTTGCCAAGCTGAAGTTCCTCGTCATCATGGATCCGCTGGCGACCGAGACCTCGGAGTTCTGGAAGAACTACGGCGAACACAACGATGTCGATTCGTCGAAGATCCAGACCGAGGTGTTCCGCCTGCCGACGACATGTTTCGCCGAAGAGAACGGCGCGCTGACCAATTCCTCGCGCTGGCTGCAATGGCACTGGAAGGGCGCGAATCCGCCGGGCGAGGCGCGTAGCGATCTGGAGATCATGGCCGGCCTGCACGCGCGCATGCGCGCGATGTATACGAAGGACGGTGGGGCGTTCCCGGATCCGATCGTCAACCTCACCTGGAAGTACGCGCAAGCGGAAAGCCCGCTCCCGGAGGAGCTCGCGCGCGAATACTCCGGCAGTGCGCTGAAGGACCTGGCCGATCCGAAGGACCCGAGCAAGATCACGCGCAAGGCCGGCGAGCAGCTGGCTGGCTTCGCCGAACTGCGCGATGACGGCAGCACGCAGAGCGGCTGCTGGATCTTCTGCGGTGCGTGGGGGCCGACCGGCAACCTGATGGCCCGGCGCGACAATTCCGACCCGACCGGCATCGGCCAGACGCAGAACTGGGCGTGGTCATGGCCGGCGAACAGGCGCGTGCTGTACAACCGCGCTTCGTGCGATCCGAGCGGCAAGCCGTTCGATCCGAAGCGCAAGCTGGTCGCCTGGAACGGCACGGCCTGGACCGGCGCGGACGTGCCGGACTTCAAGGCCGACGAGAATCCGGCCGGTGGCATGGGGCCCTTCATCATGAATCCCGAAGGCGTCGCGCGCTTCTTCGCCCGCGCCGCCATGAATGAAGGTCCGTTCCCGGAGCACTACGAGCCGTTCGAGAACCCGCTCGGCTACAACCCGCTCAACCCGAAGCAGCCCCAGGCGACCAGCAATCCGGCCGCGCGCGTGTTTGCACGCGACCGCGAGGCATTCGGCAAGGCCGCCGAGTTCCCGCACGTCGCCACCACCTACCGCCTGACCGAGCACTTCCACTACTGGACCAAGCACGTTCGCCTGAACGCGATCATCCAGCCGCAGCAGTTCGTCGAGATTGGCGCGGCGCTGGCGGACGAACTCGGCATCGGCAACGGCAGCCAGGTCAAGGTCAGCTCGAACCGCGGTTTCATCAAAGCCGTCGCGATGGTGACCAAGCGCATCCGGCCGCTGAAGATCGAAGGCAAAACCGTGCACACGGTCGGCGTGCCGATCCACTGGGGCTTCATGGGTATCGCCAAGCCGGGTTTCATAGCCAACACGCTGACGCCGTCGGTGGGCGACGCCAATTCGCAGACGCCGGAATTCAAGGCGTTCCTGGTCAAGGTCGAGAAGGTCTAGGAGAGGCGCATGGCACTGCAATCGCTCGACATCGTGCGCCGCTCCGCCACGACGTTGCCGGAGCCGCAAGCACGCGGCGCTCATACCGGCCAAGTCGCCAAGCTGATCGATGTGACCAAGTGCATCGGCTGCAAGGCCTGCCAGGTCGCGTGCATGGAATGGAACGATCTGCGCGATGAAATCGGCACCTGCACCGGTCACTACGATAATCCGGCCGATCTCAGCGAGCACTCGTGGACGCTGATGCGCTTCACCGAGTACGAGAATCCCAAGGGCGATCTGGAGTGGCTGATCCGCAAGGACGGCTGCATGCACTGCGCCGATCCGGGTTGCCTGAAGGCGTGCCCGTCGCCTGGTGCGATCGTGCAATACGCCAACGGCATCGTCGACTTCCATGAGGAAAACTGCATCGGCTGCGGCTACTGCATCACCGGATGCCCGTTCAACGTGCCGCGCATCTCCAAGCAGGACAAGAAAGCGTACAAGTGCACTTTGTGCTCGGACCGCGTCGCCGTGGGCCTGGAACCGGCCTGCGTGAAGACCTGCCCCACTGGCGCGATCGTGTTCGGTGACAAGGAGGACATGAAGCAGCACGCGGCCGAACGCATCGAGGACCTGAAGTCGCGTGGTTTCGACAAGGCCGGCCTGTACGATCCGGCTGGCGTCGGCGGCACGCACGTGATGTACGTGCTGCATCACGCAGACCAGCCGATGCTCTACGCCGATCTGCCGGAGAACCCCAAGATCAGCGCGATGGTCGGGCTGTGGAAAGGCGTCAGCAAGCCGCTTGCGCTGTTCGCGATTGCCGCGACCGCGTTCGTCGGCTTCCTGCACTACATCGGCATCGGCCCGAACGAGACCGATGAGCACGACGAGGAAGCGGCGCGCCGCGAGCTGGAGAAAACCTCATGAGCGAGCCGAAACCCAACGAGATCGTCCGCTACACACCTGGCACGCGGATCAATCACTGGATCGTCGCGATCAGTTTCGTGCTGCTCGCACTGTCGGGTCTGGCTTTGTTCCACCCGGCGCTGTTCTGGCTGACCAGTCTGTTCGGCGGCGGACCGTGGACGCGCATCCTGCATCCGTTCATCGGCGTCGTGATGGTGTGCGCGTTCGCGTTGCTGATGGTGAAGTTCTGGAGCCACAACCTGATGCATCCGCGCGACTGGGCGTGGATGCGGCAGATGAAAGACGTCGTCGAGAACCACGAGGAGAAGCTGCCTGAAGTGGGTCGCTACAACGGCGGCCAGAAGCTGCTGTTCTTCACGATCATCCTCTGCCTGCTCGCGCTGCTGGCATCCGGCATCGTGATCTGGCGCGTGTATTTCTCGCTGTATTTTCCGATCGAGGTGATCCGCTTCGCCTCTTTGCTGCACGCGGTCGCCGCGTTCGTGCTGATCTGCACGATCGTCGTGCATATTTACGCCGGCATCTGGGTCAAGGGCTCGATCCGCGCGATGACGCGCGGCACTGTCTCGTACGGCTGGGCGTGGAAGCATCACAGGCTGTGGTTTCGCGAAGTGGGCAAAGGCGGGCAGCAGAAGTAACACTCCAGCCAAGCCGCCATTCCCGCGAACGCGCGAATGACGGCTTTACAAGGCGTCGCGGGTGCCACCGCGAAAGCGCTGGACGCGACGTCACGCTGCAGCGACGATACGCCGGGTCTTCCCACGGCGGCATCGTCATGGCGCAACGCATCCTCGAACCCGGACAGATCGAAACGCTGGCGCAGCGATCGATTGCGCGCGTGCGCCTGCCGAACCGCGAACAGGTCTTCGCATGTCGCGCCGAGCGCTTGCGCCATCTTGCCGAAGGCCATGCGCTCGGCGACTACCTGCGCCTGATGGCGACGCTGGTCGATGCCCAGCAAGCCGCACTGGATGGCTTCGATACGTTGTTGCCGAGCACCGCACAGATCGAGCAGGCGCGTGAGTACAAGATGCCGCCGCTCCTCGCGACGGGCTGGCCGCGCGATCCGCAATGGCACGGCGTCGTGCGCGAGCTGGCAGCGGCGGTTGCAGCGCGGCCGGGTACGCCCGCGGGCGTCGCTGCCTTGGTCGCGCGCCTGCGCGAAGCGTCATCGACCTGGCTGGAGGCGCAAGCGGAGACCTTACTCGCGCTGCAGTCCGGATCCATCGACATCGCGACCGCGCCGTTTGTAATGGCAGCGCTGCAAGTGCATTGGGTCGCGTTGACCGCAGCGTTCGTGGCCGATCGCGTCGAGACACTCGATGTGCCCGGTGTGTGTCCGCTCTGCGGCACGCTGCCGGTGGCGAGCCTCGTCGCAGCGCAGTCGCCCTATACCGGCTACCGCTACCTTCATTGCGCGCTATGTGCGAGCGAGTGGCACAGTGTGCGCGTGCAGTGCACAAACTGCGGCGCCAACGGCAAGGATATCGGCTACCAGTCGCTCAGCCGCGCCGACGTCGGTCACGACGCCAGCGAATCTTCGGCGCTGGCCGTTCGCGCTGAGTCGTGCGATGCCTGCCACAGCTATCGCAAGATCCTCTATCAGGAGAAGGACCCCGCGATCGAGCCGGTGGCGGACGATCTGGCCAGTCTCGCGCTCGATCTTCTGCTCGGCGAGAGCGGTTATCACCGCGCCAGCGGCAATCCCCTGCTCTGGCAAGTCGCCGAGGATTGAGCCGTGGTCGCGACGCCCGCGCATCGCGAGACCGCCGTCGCAGCCGATATTCCCGCGCTCGACAAGATGCTCGATCACGCGGCGTTCGCATCGGCACTGGCACGCCATGGTCGCACCGAGCTGACCTTGATGCTGCGTTCGCGACTGGATCGATTGCGCGCGCAGATCGTCGCGGGCAGCGTCGAACGCACGATGCTCGTGCCCGAGCGCATCGCGCAGGATATCGCCGAGGAACTTGAAACGCGGCATCGCCCGCGCCTGCGTGCGGTGTTCAACCTGACCGGAACCGTGCTGCATACGAATCTCGGCCGCGCGACGTTGCCGCAAGCGGCCGTCGCCGCCGTGGTGCAGGCGATGACGGCGCCGGTCAATCTCGAATTCGATCTGCAGGCGGGTGTGCGGGGCGATCGCGACGATCTCGTCGAAGGGTTGATCTGCGAGCTGACGGGCGCCGAGGCCGCGATCGTCGTCAACAACAACGCCGCTGCGGTCCTGCTGATGCTGAATACGCTGGCGAATCGGCGCGAGGTCATCGTCTCGCGCGGCGAACTGGTCGAGATCGGCGGCGCGTTCCGGATTCCGGATGTGATGCGCAGTGCCGGCGCGAGGCTCGTCGAAGTCGGCACGACGAATCGCACGCACGCGACCGACTACGAGGGCGCGATCAATCCACGCACCGCGATGCTGATGAAGGTGCATACGAGCAACTATGCGATCAGCGGCTACACCGCCGATGTGGATATCGGCGCGCTCGTCGAAATCGGGCGCGCGCACGGTGTGCCGCTCGCGGTCGATCTTGGCAGCGGCAGCCTCGTCGATCTCGCGCACTGGAACCTACCGAAGGAACCGACCGTGCGCGAAACGCTCGCGGCCGGAGCCGACCTGGTCGCGTTCAGCGCGGACAAGCTGCTGGGTGGTCCACAGGCCGGCATCATCGCAGGGCGCGTCGAGCTGGTGCGGCGGTTGAAGAAGAATCCGTTGAAGCGCGCCCTGCGCGTCGGCAAACTGACGCTGGCTGCGCTGGAACCGGTGCTCGCGTTGTATCGCGCGCCAGACCTGCTGGCGCAGCGCCTGACCAGCCTGCGCCTGTTGACGCGCACCGAAGCGGCCATCGGCGCGCAGGCGCAGCGCTTGTGGCCTGCGCTGCAAACGGCGCTCGGCGATGCCTACGAGGCGACCACGGCCGCGATGGCGAGCCAGATCGGCAGCGGCGCGTTGCCGGTCGGGCGGCTGGCCAGTCAGGGTTTCGCGATCCGCCGGCACAAGGGGCGCGGCAGTCTCGATCGGCTCGAAGCGGCATTGCGTGAGCTGCCGCGTCCGGTCATCAGCCGTATCGCCGACAAGACGCTCTGGCTCGACCTTCGCTGCCTGGAAGAAGTGGACGAAGCCGCGTTTGCCGCACAGTTGCCTTTGCTGCGTCCATGATTGTCGGCACCGCGGGACATATCGACCACGGCAAGACCTCTCTGGTGCGCGCGCTGACCGGCGTCGATACGGATCGACTGAAGGAGGAGAAGGCGCGCGGCATCTCGATCGAGCTCGGCTATGCCTACGTTCCTGTCGCGAGCGCTTCGCTGACGGACGACGAGGTGCTTGGCTTCATCGATGTGCCGGGTCACGAGCGCCTCGTGCATACGATGGTCGCGGGTGCCGGCGGCATCGACTTTGCACTGCTGGTGATCGCGGCCGATGACGGCGTGATGCCGCAGACGCGTGAACATCTGGCAATCCTCGGCCTGCTCGGGATTGCGCGTGGGGCCGTCGCTCTAAGTAAATGCGACCGCGTCGATGAGGCGCGCATCGAGACGGTGCGCGCCGAAATCACTGCGTTGCTGAGGCCGACACCGCTCTGCGACGCACCGATTTTCCCGCTCGATGCCACCACGCCAGGGGATCCCGGTGTGGCTGCGTTGCGCGCACACCTTGAATCGATGGCGCGAGCGGCGCCGCAACGACGCGATGATGATCTGTTCCGCCTCGCCGTCGATCGCGTGTTCACGCTGGCCGGCCATGGCACTGTCGTCACCGGAACCGTGCATGCCGGACGCGTGCGCGTCGGCGATACCTGCACTGCCATGCCGGCGGCTATGGCGGTGCGAGTGCGCAGCATCCACGCGCAGAACCAGGCGGCGCAAAGCGGTCGGGCAGGGCAGCGCTGTGCATTGAATCTCGCTGGCGTCGACAAGAACGCGCTCGCGCGCGGCGACTGGATTGCCGACCCGCGCGCATTTGCGCCGACTTCGCGCATCGATGTCCGGCTGCATCGGTTGGGAGACGCTCCGGTACCATTGCCGAACTGGGCGCCATTGCACATCCACCTCGGCACGCTGCACCAACTCGCGCACGTCGTGGCGCTGGAGCCGGTCGATGCATCGAGCGACGATGGATCGCAACGCGTGCAGCTCGTTTTCGACACGCCGGTGTGCGCGACGCCGGGCGATCACTTCATCGCGCGCGACGCGCAGGCGGCCCACACCATCGGTGGGGGCATTGTCATCGATCCGTATGCGCCGGCACGCAAGCGGCGCAGTCCGCAACGACGTGCCTGGCTCGACGCCATCGAACATCTGCTCGCCGGCGGCGGCATCGACGCACTGTTGCAGACGGCGGCGCACGGCGTCGGCATCGATGATCTGGTGCGCTTGACGGGACACGCGGCCGATCAAATCGTCTTGCCGCACGACGCGCGCGCGATCGACACGTCGCGCGGACGTTTCATCGTGGACGCTGCGCGCTGGGCGGCCTTGTGCGAACGCGTGCTCGCCGCGTTGCGCGACTTCCATGCGCAAGCTGCGGATGAGCCCGGTGTCGACAGCGGTCGGCTGCGTCGCATGGCGATGCCGGGCACCCCGGATGCGCTCTGGCGCGCGCTGGTCGATGAGCTCGCGCACGAACAGGCTGTATTGCGCAACGGTCCATGGCTGCATCTGCCGGGGCATCGCGTCAGCCTGACGGCCAGCGAACGGGCGCTGGCCGGCAAACTGCAACCGCTGATTGCCTCCGCGCGTTTCGATCCGCCGTGGCTGCGCGAGCTCGCTACTGCCGTCAATGCGCCGGAGGACGAGGTGCGCAAGACGCTGCGTGTGTGCGTCACGCAGGGAATGCTCCATCAGATCGTGCGCGATCTGTTCTACGCGCGCGAAAGCGTACGCGAACTGGCTGATATTCTGCGCAGCGTGGCCGAGAAACACGGCGCCGTCGAAGCCGCGCAGTATCGTGATGCGGTAGGCCTCGGGCGCAAGCGCACGATCCAGATCTTGGAGTTCTTCGACCGCGTTGGCTACACTCGACGCGTGCGCGATGCACATGTATTGCGCGCCGACAGCGGCTGGCGCATCGACGGCTAGCCGCTCGCGAAACTCTGGAAGGCATGCGCATCCGGTGGTGCGGCTGGGCTTCAAACCCAGTGGGGGGCGTCAGACGTTCCCCGGTAGGTTCGACTCCTGCTGCCTTCCGCCACGTTGCGCGACGCTCGAACCGCAGCGTCGCGCGTGCTATACCGGTTCCGCAATCGCTTTGCTTCTCTGCCCGCAGACGTAACGAGCGCTCTCGATCACGAGTTGCCCGCTACTGGCGTCACCCAGTCAGTCCGTTCCCGGTAGCTACTCCACGGTTCCCCGCGCCGATCCCGCCGGGCTGCACGAGATCATTCCATGAAGTCTGTTGGCGCGTTCGCGCAAGACCCTCCTGCTGGCGCGCGATCCAGCGATGTCGAAACAACCGCCGGCTCGCGCGAGTGCGGTCGTCACCCCTGCGCCACGAATAGTGACCCGACGCAGGCGCAGCGAACATGGCATTGATCTGGGACATCAATGGAACTCTGGTCGAAGCCGGCGACATCGTCAGCGTTTCGCCGCCGGCCAACAACGCGGTGCGCGTGATCCTGCGCGGCGGCGCCACCGTCGACCTTCGCACCGACGGTCGCGTGAAGACCGAAGAACTGCATGCAAGAATCGTTGCCGCCTTGGCCCGCCTCAACAACGTCGAGAAGATCTAGCGGCGACGGCCGTGCCCGCATGCCGGCCTGCCATCGCCGTCGCGGGCTTGACGCTCGCGCTACGACGCAGCGCTGATCAGGCGATGATCTCGTGTGAAGTGATCGTGTAGCGGAACGCGGTCGGATCGAGACTGTTGATGTGGCGTTCGCCCGTCTCGCCGTTCGGGTACATCAGGAACGGCACCGGCTTGCCGTTGGAGCCAGGCAGCGCGACGTCGTGGCCATGGTTGTAGGCGATCCAGTTCATTTCCCAATTGCCGAACAGGAACGCGCGCGCGCTTTGCACTTTCGGATCGGTCGCCGGCAGGCCGCCGGGTGCTTCTTCCAGCATGAGCTTGCGCACGTCGGCCGGATCGACCGGAATCCAGCCGTGGCCTTGCGCATAGAACTCGGCGCGACAGTGCTGCGCCTTGCTGATGTCGCCACTGCGACCGAGACAGTGATAGTCCAGGCGCGAATCGGCGACGCGTACGCCGTAGGCATCGCGGGCCGGAATGCCTGCGGCGCGTGCGAGCGCAACGAACAGTGCGTTGATATCGGCGCACTTGCCGTTGAGATGGCCGGATTCGAGCATGCTGGCGACATCGCCGACGCCGCAGCCGGGCGTCTTCGGATCGCGGCTGGTGTTGTCGACGACCCATTCGTAGATCGCGCGTGCCTTGTCGATGTCGCCTCGCTGGCCTGCGGTGATCTTCGTTGCAGTCGACTTGACGACCCCGTCTGTCGGCAACAAGCGCGTGGGGCGCAGGAATTCGTGCAAGGCCTGCGCCGGTTCGCCGCCACGCTTGGGCATTCCCGCGTCGAGTGAGACGCGACGATCGCGCGTTTGCACCTGGCTGGTCACGGTGACGCCCGCGACCGCCTGCGCGCCGCTCCAATCGACGCCGAGCAACTCGACGCCGTAGCCGGGCAGCGTGACGAGCTTGGCGTACGCGGCGCCCGGCGCGTCCCACCGCGTGTTCAAGGTGTGCTGGTAGGCGGTGGCCTGGCGCATCGGCAACGGCAGCCATAGGTGCGTCGCGCCGGCCGGATCGGCGATGTCGACCTGGGTGACGATCTCGAACGTACGCCAGCCTTCCGCGGAAGCCGTTGCGCCTGCGGAGTGCGGCGTGCGCAGGGCAAATGCCGCAGAACCCGCCGCGGCGCCGAGTAGAAAGTTGCGACGTTTCATGGGCAGTTCCCCCGGGCGGACATAGGATAGGCACCTGCATACGAACTATACGACGCTACAAAATACAAAAATAGGAGATTCTGGCCATGTCGATCGATGACGCAACCGTGCCGCGGCTGACCTCTCTATCGCATGGCGGCGGCTGCGGCTGCAAGCTCGCGCCGGGCGTGCTCGCCGACCTGCTGAAAGACTCGGCGCCGGCGCGCGCCTATGCCGATCTGCTGGTCGGCCGCGAAACCTCGGACGATGCCGCGGTGTACCGGCTGAACGACGAACAAGCGATCGTGGCGACGACGGATTTCTTCATGCCGATCGTCGACGACCCGTTCGATTTCGGCCGCATCGCGGCGACCAATGCGCTGTCCGACGTCTACGCGATGGGCGCGACGCCAATCTTCGCGCTGGCAATTGTCGGCATGCCGATCAAGGTGCTCGCCGCCGATATCATCCGCGAGATCCTGCGCGGCGGCGAGGCGGTGTGCACGGTGGCCGGCATCCCGATCGCCGGCGGCCACAGCATCGATTCGGTCGAGCCGATCTATGGTCTTGCAGCGCTCGGACTCGTGCATCCGCGCCGCATCAAGCGGAATTCGGCAGCGCGTGCCGGCGATCGGTTGATTCTGGGCAAGCCGCTCGGCATCGGCATCTACTCGGCGGCGCTGAAGAAGGACCGGCTGGATGCGTCCGGCTATCGAGAGCTGATCGACACGACGACCCAGCTCAATCGGGTCGGCCCTGCGTTGGCCGAGCTCGATGGCGTGCACGCCCTGACCGATGTAACCGGCTTCGGTCTGCTCGGCCATCTGCTCGAACTCTGCCGCGGGTCGGGTCTGGGCGCGCGCGTTCGCAACAGCGGCGTGCCATTGCTCAACTCCGCCCGGGCATTGGCTGAGGCCGGCTTCGTGACCGGCGCTTCGGCGCGCAACTGGGCGTCCTATGGCGCCGACGTCCGACTCGGCGCGGACGTCGACGTGATCGCGCAGGCGTTGCTGTCGGATCCGCAGACCTCAGGCGGGCTGCTGGTGGCCTGTGCGCCAGACGTCGTTGACGAAGTACTCGATCGATTCGCGCGCGCAGGTTTCAGTTCGGCGACGGTCGTCGGCCAGATGATCGAAGGCCTGCCGCAGGTGCTGCTCGAACAAGACGGGCCGGAAGGATATCGTTGACGTCATGCCCGCGAGCGCGGGCATGTTTGAAACAACATCCCGACGAGGAGGGGCCTGGACGACAGCGAGTGTGCGTTTCAGCGCGGATCGTCGATCGGCAGCACCGAGGTCGTGTCGCCCTTGCGGCGCGTCTGGCCGATGTGCGTGCCGTGCACGAGGAAGTACACGTTCTCCGCGATGTTGGTCGCGTGATCGCCGATGCGTTCGAGGTTCTTTGCCATGAAAAGCAGATGCGTGCACTCGGTGATGTTGCGCGGATCTTCCATCATGTAGGTCAGCAGTTCGCGGAACAGGCCGGTGTACTGCTCGTCGAGTTCCTCATCGCGCGTCCAGGCTTCGAGCGCGCGATCGGCATCGTTTTCCTTGTATGCAGTCAACACTTCGCGCACCAGCCCTTCGGCCAGGCGGGCGAGGCGCGGCAGAGCATAGGCCAGTTGCACCGGCGCGGACTGGTTCAGCACGATAGAGCGCTTGGCGACATTCGCCGCATAGTCGCCGATGCGTTCGATGTCGGCAGCGATGCGCAGTGCGGCGAGGATCTCGCGCAGATCGCGCGCCATCGGCTGGCGCAGCGCGAGCAGCCGTACGACGTCATGGCTGACGTCGTGTTCGAGTTTGTCGATCAAGGTGTCGTTCTGCACGACCTTGAGCGCGGCGTCGCTGTCGCGTTCCATCGCCGCATCGATCGAGGCATCGAGCTGCGCGAGCGCGAGCTCGCCCATGCGCTGGATTTCGCCGGTCAGGCGCTTGAGTTCGTCGTCGTAGCTCTTGACGATGTGGTCGCCGATTTGGGGTGTGGTGGTCATGGATGCGTCTCGTTGCTGGAGATGTGCCGGAGTGATGAAGGCATCAAGGATCAAGTGTCGAAACGAAGCGGCACGATATCGGGTTTCTTGATGGGGGATGCCTGCCGATCGTCAACCAGGCTCAACCGAACCGCCCGGTGATGTAGTCCTCGGTCTGCTTCTTCGTCGGCTTGGTGAACAGCATTTCGGTGTCGCCGAATTCGACCAGCTCGCCGAGGTACATGAAGGCGGTGAAATCCGAGCAGCGCGCGGCCTGCTGCATGTTGTGCGTAACGATCGCAATCGTGTAATGGTCCTTCAGTTCGGCGACGAGCTGCTCGATCTTGCCGGTCGCGATCGGGTCCAGCGCCGAGGTCGGCTCGTCGAGCAGGATGACCTCAGGCTTCAGCGCGATCGCGCGCGCGATGCACAGGCGCTGCTGCTGGCCACCGGAAAGGCCCAGCGCGCTCTGCTTGAGCTTGTCCTTGGCCTCGCCCCAGAGCGCGCCCTGGGTCAGGGCCTGCTCGACGCGCACGTCCATCTCGGCCTTCGACAACTTCTCGTAGTGGCGGATGCCGTAGGCGATGTTGTCGTAGATCGACATCGGAAACGGCACCGGCTTCTGGAACACCATGCCGACCTTCGAGCGCAGTCGGTTCAACGGATACTTTGCATCGAGGATGTTCTCGCCGTCGAGCAGCACTTCACCTTTCGCCTCGAGTTTCGGATAGATCGAGTAGATGCGGTTGAAAATGCGCAGCAGGGTCGACTTGCCGCAACCCGACGGACCGATCAGTGCAGTCACGCGCTTCTCGGCGATGTCGAAGTTGACGTTCTTCAACGCATGGAAGCCGTTGTAGAAGAAATCGAGATTGCGTGCGGCCATCTTCGGCCGTTCGCTTGTCGTGGCAACGGCAGCAGCGGCGGATGCGGCGGCGGGCGCGAGGGAAAACTGTGCGTCAGTCATGGCTTACCTTGTTGCGCAGCAGGATCGCGCGCGAAAGAATGCTGAGAAGCAGCACGAAAACGGTCACGACGAACGCACCTGCCCAGGCCAGGCTCTGCCAGGATTCGTACGGACTCATCGCGTACTGGAAGACGACCACCGGCACGCTGGCCATCGGCTTGCTGAGGTCGGCCGTCCAGTACTGGTTGTTGAGCGCGGTGAACAGCAGTGGCGCGGTTTCGCCGCTGATGCGTGCGAGTGCGAGCAGGATGCCGGTCATGATGCCGGGCAGAGCAGAACGGTAGAGCACCTGCATGGTGACCTTCCACTGCGGCACGCCGAGCGAGAGCGCGGCTTCGCGCATCTGGCTCGGCACCAGCTGCAGCATCTCGTCGGTCGTACGCACGACCACCGGCAGCACGATCAACGCGAGCGCGAGCGAGCCGGCCCACCCGGAGAAGTGACCGGTCTGACGCACGACCAATGTGTAGACGAACAGCCCGAGCACGATCGACGGCGCCGACAGCAGAATGTCGTTGACGAAGCGGATGACTTCACCGATGGCCTTCTTCTTGGCGAACTCGGCGAGATAGGTGCCCGCAGCGACGCCGATCGGCGTGCCGATCAAAATCGCGATCACGCTCATCAGCAGGCTGCCGAACAAGGCGTTCGCGATGCCGCCGTCCGCACCGGGCGGCGGCGTCATCTGCGTGAACAAGCCGGGCTTCATCGCGGCGATGCCGTGCATCAGCGTGGTCCACAGGATCCACACGAGCCAGAACAGGCCGAATGCGGCACACAGTCCGGAGGCAATCAGATTGAAGCCGTTGATCAAGCGGCGCTTGCGGTACAGACGATCGGAGATGTCGCTCATTTCGCGCCCTCGTGCCGGGCCAGACGGCTCAGCATCAGTTTCGCGGCGGCCAGCACGATGAAAGTCACGATGAACAGCAGGAAGCCGAGCGCGATCAGTGACGAACGATAGATGTCCGAATCGGCTTCGGTGAATTCGTTCGCGATCGTCGCGGCGATGGAGTTGCCGGGTTCGAGCAGCGAAGCGGACAGTCGATGGGCGTTGCCGAGCACGAAGGTCACCGCCATGGTCTCGCCGAGCGCGCGTCCGAGGCCGAGGAAGATGCCGCCGATGACGGCCGAGCGCGTGTAGGGCAGAACGATGTCCCAGACAACCTCCCAGGTCGTGCCGCCGAGCGCATACGCCGACTCTTTCAGGCGTGTCGGCACCGTCAGGAACACTTCGCGCATGACCGAGGAGATGAAGGGGATGACCATGACCGCGAGCACGATGCCGGCCGTCAGCATGCCGATGCCGAGCGGCGGACCGGTGAACAGGGGACCGAGCAGCGGGATCACGCCGAGATGGTCGTTGAGCCACGGGGTGATGTATTCGCCCATGATCGGCACGAACACGAACAAGCCCCACATGCCGTAGATGATCGACGGGATGCCGGCGAGCAGTTCGATCGCCGCGGCAACCGGACCGCGCAACCAGTTCGGCGCAACCTCGGTCAGGAACAGCGCGATGCCGAAGCTGACTGGCACCGCGATGATCATCGCAATCAGGGCCGTGACCAAGGTGCCGTAAATTGGCACCAAGGCTCCAAATTTGTGGTTGACGGCGTCCCAATCGGTCGACGTCAGGAAGCTGAAACCGAATGTGCTGAAGGCTTCGCGGCCTCCCCACAGCATCGACAGCGCGGCGCCGGCGAGCGCGCACAGCACGAACATGCCGGCGGCGGCGACGGTCCACTGGAAGAGTTTGTCGGCGCGTGCGTCGCGCGTGTTGCGACGATTGGAGTCGACGACCGCGGTAGTCAGCGACGAGGGGAGAGCGTCCGGGTTGGCGGCCATGAGCAGGTTATCGGTCGGAACTTGCGGAAAAACCCTCCCCCTCATCGCGCGCGATGAAGGGGAAGGCGGGGCGCATCTTGTCCGTCACGGCGCCGACGAAGAGCGGCGCCGATCGATCTCAGAGCTTGATCTGTGCCTGCCAGTAAGCTTCGATCTGCTCGATCAGTGCCTTCGGCAGCGGCACGTAGTCGAGTTCCTCGGCCTGCTTGCCACCGTCGGCATACGCCCACTTGAAGAAGTCGAGCGCGGCCTTGGTGCTGGCGACGTCCTTCGGCTGCTTGTAGACGAGGATGAAGTTCGTTGCGGTGATCGGCCAGGAGTTCTCACCCGGTGCATTCGTGATCACCAGGAAGAAGTCCTTCGAGTTCTTCCAGTCGGCGCTGGCGGCGGCGGCCTGGAAGCTCTCCGCGGTCGGCTGCACGAACTTGCCGGCGGCGTTCTGCAGGGCCGCATAGGCCATCTTGTTCTGCAGCGCGTAGGCGAGTTCGACGTAGCCGATCGAACCCTTGATCTGCTTCACATAGGCAGCGACGCCTTCGTTGCCCTTGCCGCCGACGCCGGCCGGCCACTGCACCGAGGTGCCTTCACCGATCTTCGACTTCCATTCCGGCGAAACCTTCGACAGGTAGTTGACGAAGTTGAACGTGGTACCCGAACCATCGGAGCGATGCACGACGGTGATCTTCGCGTCGCCGAGCTTGATGCCCGGGTTGATCTGGGCGATCGCCGGGTCGTTCCAGGTGCTGACCTTGCCCTGGAAGATGTCGGCCAGCAGCGGACCGGTCAGCTTGACCTTGCCCGCTTCGATACCTTCGATGTTGATGACCGGCACGACACCGCCGATCACGGACGGGAACTGGGCGAGGCCGGCGTCGTCGAGTTCCTTCGGCTCGAGCGGCTTGTCGGTCGACCCGAACGAAACGGTGGCGGCCTTGATCTGTGCGATGCCGCCGCCGGAACCGATCGACTGGTAATTAATCTTGTTGCCGGTCTTGTTGTTATAGGTATCCGACCACTTCGACAGGATCGGATAAATGAAGGTCGCACCAGCGCCGGTAATGTCGGCGGCCTGCGCCGAAGCGGCACCGAGGAGGGTCGCGAGACCCACAACGGCAAGACGGGATTTGATCGAGGTGAGCACGCGCAGGACTCCTCAAAAGCGTGGGAAAGCGAATTCGGCGTTAAGCCGCCTCCGCGCTTTGTAGGCCTGCGAGATTGCAGAACGATGAGCGATTTATTTCACTCACGTGACAGTCGATCGATAATGAGATCTAAAGGAGATGTAAAGTTCTTTCGATTCAATGAGATGGGCGCGTCACTTGATAAGCGTCAATATGACGACAGTCCGCGCAGTTCAATCGCCGCTGATGGTATCCGGCCCCTTGCCAGCGGTCTTCTCGTACTTGCCTTTGCCGACGCGACGGTACTGCGTAAAACCGTGTTTCGCGATGTGACCTTCCTGCAAAACATGGCCCTGGCCGGCGACGACCTGAGGCGCACTCAGCACACGATGCACGGCGCCACCGCAGACGGGGCATACGGTGAGGGGCGCGTCGGTGAGCTTCTGCAGGAGCTCGAAGCCGGCGCCGCAGGTCGCGCACGCGGAAGCAACGCTGGCGACATATTCATAGATCGGCATGACTGCAAGATGCGCCCTGGGGAGTGTTCGATCAAGCACCACCGTTCGCGCGGAAGAAGTCTTCCATTTGCTTCCAGCGGTTGACCACCCCGCAGAACAGTTCGGCAGTGCGTTCGGCGTCATAGACGGCCGAATGTGCAGCGCGCGCGTCCCAGCTTTGGCCGGACGCTTCGACAGCTCGGCTCAGCACGGTCTGGCCATAGGCGAGGCCGCCGAGCGTCACCGTGTCGAAGCAGCTGAACTGGTGGAACGGACTGCGCTTGTGCGCCGTGCGCCGGATCGCGGCATTCAGGAAACCTAGATCGAACGCTGCGTTGTGGCCGACCAGGATCGCGCGCTGGCAGTCGGATTCGCGCATCGCCGCACGAATCGGCTTGAACACGTGATCGAGCGCTTCGCGCTCGGGCAGGGCGCCGCGGAACGGATGATCGGGATCGATGCCGGTGATTTCGAGCGATCGCGGGTCGAGTTCCGAGCCCGCAAATGCCGCGACGTGGGTCGAGACGGCTGGCTCCGGATGCACGAAGCCGTCGTCGTCGAGGCGCACGACAATTGCAGCGATCTCCAGCAGAGCATGGCGGTCGGAATCGAAGCCGCCAGTCTCGACGTCGACGATCACCGGCAGGAATCCGCGAAAGCGCTGCGCCATGCGCGAAACGGGAGTAGGGGTATTCATCGCGCGAGCATAACAAGCATGCGGTCGGCGCGGATGACGATGTCGCAGGCTGCAGGCAGAGTGTGCGCATCAGACAGACTTCAGCGCGTGAGCAGGCGTGTGGCCCGGTGTCACCGCGCGCACGTCGACCCAAAGCAGCCGCGAGGCGTATTTCAGGTGCCTTCGATCGAATCGCAGGCCTAAGAACCTCGCCAGCCCGCTACCGCCGATTCCACGCACGCAACATCGCCTGCTCCGCGCCAGCGTCCTGTGCCGGCCAAAAAAAAGGAGGCGGGGTTTCCCCCGCCTCCGATGACACGTTAACGCTGACTCGTGCTTACTGGATCGTGATCGCAGCGCCCGAATTGTCGTACCAGTACTCGACCAACGTGGCCGGGAAGCCCGTGGTTCCAGTGGTCGTCAAGTGCAGGTAGCCGTAGCACGTCGTGCCGCCGATCGACGAGCAATCGAACTCGAAGCCGAGATAACCATCGGCTCCAGCCTGCCAGTTGCTGAAATCAGCACCCGACGAAGCTGCCGTGAACGTCGAGCTCGGACCGATCGAGGCACCGGCCGCAAGGATGTCGTAGGACACGCCATCCGCACTTACGCCGCCCTCGTTCGTGGCCCCACCCGAAGCAACCGGCCAAAAGAACGACAGGGCACCAGCGCTATACGCGTTGTAGTTCGCGTTGCAGGCAGAAGCAGACGTGCACGTATCGCCGGTCAGCCAGTTGATGTACACGCCATCGATGTCTTCCGGCACATCGACATTGATGAGGCCGCTGTCGACGATGGTCGGATTGCCGCCGCCCGAACCATCGAAGCCATCCTTGAAGATGGTGTCGTTGGTGCCGCCGACCGTCAGCTCCACCGGAACCGCGACAAGGCGATTGCTCGCATCGTTGCTGTGCACGCAGAGATTCGCGTCGTAGACGCCATCGGTGAGACCGGTCGCATCGAACGTGACCGTGGTCGGCGTCGAACTGCCGCCCACCGTGGTGCCGCTGGCCGGAGCCACCGACAACCAAGGCACGTCGCCCGGGGTGGCGCAGCCGCCGGCCGGAACCGCGATCGAGAATGCCGACAATTCGGTGCCATTCGGGACAGGAGCCACCGGCGAAGCCAAGCCGGTCGTCGTATCGAGCGTGTACATGTAACCGGCGTTGTACTTGTCGTAGCCCGCATACCACAGCGTTCCAGTCGAAGGATCGAAATCCATGTCCTGAGCGTAGTTCGCATCGAACCCGATCGGGCCGATCGGCTGGTAGTCACCTGTGGTCTTGTCCATCGCGACGAGCTGGTCGCCCGCAATGTCGAGACCGTACATGTTGCCCGCCGCATCGAACGCAGCAGTGACCAGGAACACGCCATCGGATTCACCGATCTGCGTGTAAGCGCCGGTAGCCAGATCGACCGTGTAGAGGAACGAGGTCGGTCCCGAACCGTCGGCACAGATACCGAACATCGTGCTGGTCGACGCATCCCAGCGCAGCACCTTGCAACCGAAGCCGGTACCCGGATCCGGATTGATGACGGTGACTGCACCCGTGGTCGTGTCGATCGACGCGAATCCGCCGGTGCTGTAGCCAATCAGGTATTCCTTGCTGAAATCGTTGTTCGCGAACGAGCCACCGATGTAGTCGCCACCGAGGGCACCGATTCCGGTGAGCGGATCGGGATTCGCCGCATCGAACGAGTAGTAGGTACCGTCGTTGCCGCCGGCATAGGCAGGAACCTGCGCCACACCATTCGGAGCCTGGTGGCCGAACTGCGTGAACAGCGCCTTGCCATCCTTGCCGCGCAGAACTGGCGAACGCTTGGCGGACAACCGCGCATGCTGTTCCGCCGTCATCGCCGGTGCGTGGTACGGCATCGCCGGGAAGTGCGCGCGCACATTACCCGTGCTCGGCGCTTCATCGATGGTCCAATTCAGATCGCGATTGCCGGTGTTGCCGATCGTCAACGGTGCGGTCGTGGTGGTGCCCGCATCGACGCTCGCGGCGAGGGTGCCCGGATCCACGGAAATGACCGGTGCGCCGACATCGAGAGTCGCGGTGGCTGTGGCAGTGAACGTGTTGTTGATGACGCTCGGAGTCCAGGCGATCGACTGGCCGTCGTGCAGCGAAGCCGTCATGAACGAGTACTGGTTCGCAACCGTTCCGTCCTGTTGCACGCCAACCGTCGCGCATACGCCACCGTCGCAGACATCCGGATCGAGCCCTTGGAAGTTGTTGACCGCCGTGTACTCGACATCGCTGTATTCGAACGAGAAGTTGCCGGTCGCTTCGTCGATGATGACCTCGAACGTTGCGCCATCCGTGTTGTCAGGAGCGCCGTCGAAATGCAGCGTATCGGCGTATTCGATGACGAACTGACGGTTCGGCGCGGTGCCGAGCGTGGCGTAGTAGACGTCGTGGCCGGCGCTGAACGTGTAGAAGTCGTCCCACAGCGGCAGCAGCGATGGCAACGCGTTCGCGCCGTCGATCAGTCCCGGCAGCGCCGTGTTCGAAAACGTGACCGAGGAGCCCGGCGATCCGACGTTGATGGCGCCATTGTTGCCGATCGTCAGCTGATTCGTCGTCGTACCGAAGAACGGGAACGAGAACGGCATCGTGATGTCGGCGCTGTCGTCATCGGAAAGGCCGAGAGCCGTGCCGGTGCCGGTGATGTCGACGAAGTTCGATGCGCCGGTATCGTCAGCGCCGTAGCCCGGGGTGCCGTCTTGCGACGTCCAGGTGGCCGTGACGGTCCCGTTGGTTGCCGCACCCGCCGTGACATTGCGATTGAACTGGATGCTGCCGCCATCGGGCAGATCTTCCTGGGTCAGCGAGAACAAATTGCCGCCGAGGGTGTCGCTGAGCGTCTGATAGGTGAGATCGACGCCGGTATGGTTGGTAACCGTGTAGCAGAAGTTGACCTGGTCGCCGACAACGACGCTCAGATCCGTCGACGTGCCGCACTGTGCCGGATCGCCATTGTCGAGAGCGAGGGTCAGTGCAAGTTCGAGATCATTGCTGGGACCGCCAGCAGTGCCGAGAACCTGGAACGCGAAATCGAACGGATTGGCGCCCGGTGTGCAGGTGCTGGTGGAGCCCCAATCGGTGCAGCCGGTTCCGAAGCCGTCGGCCGCATTGCGGAACGCGCCGGCCGAACCGGTGGGCGGGGCGCTTTCGAGCCAGTAGTACAGGAAGTTGTCAAAATCGGACTCGAATGACAGCGACACCCAGTAGGTGCCTGCGTCGAGGTCGCACGGGGCATTCAGCGTAATGCCGGCGAGCGTTGTATAGGTATCGTAAACGCTCGGTGTGTTGGCCGAACCGATCGACGAACAGACCGGCGTGGCGCCCGGAAGGCCGCCATCGTCCGGATACACGAACACGTCGGCCAGCGCTGCGACCTGCGTGCCGTAGAAGTCGAACGAAAGGAAGTTGAAACCGGTGACGGTCCAGCCACCTGCGCCGACGACGAAATCGTCCGCCGATTCGTTGCTGAGGGATGCGTAGCCAGACGACGCACTGAAGGTTTGTGCGACGAGGCCGTTGCTGGTCAGCGAGCCGGTCTGGTCATACAGGACGGTGCCGGTGCCGCGGTTGCTGTGAGCAAGGCCGTGATTGGTGAGAGGCACGCGTGCCTGTGTGAAATGTTTGGCCTTGGCGCGGGCCTGGGCCGACTTTGCGTGTCGGTGGATTTGTGTAACTCCGGCTTTTGGACCTCCGGTTTGCGGAGTTGCGTGAGCCTTTGCGGTGTTGGCGTTGCTGGCGTTTGAATCGGAGGCTGCGAGAGCCATCAAAACTGCAGCAGAGAGTAGCGAGAGCCTGCCTTTCATCATGTGATCCCCATGGAGTGGCTGGTGCACGAGTGCCCGCCGAACATAGCAAACATCGCAACACAGTGGCAACAAACTTTTCAGCTCTTGTTCACAAGCCAAACTGAATGTTGTTCATGCTCGTGTGGTAGCACGTCAAACGGCGCTGCCACGGGCGAAAAAGGGGATTCATGCGATCGATCCAGGTGGTCGATTTCGGCGCAAATTGCTCTATTTCCAGACCAGATCCGTTCCGGCGTGACGGGATTGGTGCAGTGCGCTAATGGTGGGTTCAGCCGCCATTCGCCAGCGCATGGCGAAGAGGGTCGAGCAGCTCACCATAGCCAGCGCTGCGTGCCGTGTCCTGACGCAGCGGTTCGCGCACTTGGCTCGCACTCGCCGTGCGGACGCTGCGTGCCGCTTCGTGGAAACGCAAACAGGCTGGATCGAACGGCAGCGCACAGAAATCGAGCAGCGCACGTACCTGCGAATCGGCATCGGCCAGCAGGTCCTCGTAAACCTGGTCACGGATGCGCCCCGGCGCCATCGCGTGCCAGTTCTTCATCGCGCGGTCGTAGTCATGCCAGAACGCCGCGGTGTCAGCGAGGTCGTAGCTGAACTCGTTGCCGTACGCAAACATCTGCTTGTAGCACGACCAGCAGGTCTCGACCGGATCGCGCCGGCAATTGACGATACGCGCCCCCGGAAGCATAGCCAGCACCGCGCCGACGAAGAACCAGTTGTTCGGCATCTTGTCGGTCGAGCGTGGCCGCTGCTTGCGCCAACGTGCGGTGCGCGCCAGATAATCGCGTCCCAGGCGCGTCCAGTCCGCTGACGTCGCCTGCGCGACCCAGAGCGGGAACTCGACGCGACGACGCTGCGATTCTTCGCGCAGCACGGCGCTGAGATCGGGCAGCTCGCTGGCGCCTTCGACTTGCGGATGGGCCGCGAGAATCTGTTCGGTCAGGGTCGAGCCGGAGCGTGGCAGGCTGACGATGAAGATGACTTCCTCGCCGAGCCCCGCCTCGTCGGCGTGCGCGTGCGGTTGCGCAAAGGCGTTCAGGGTCTGATCGACGATGGCGCGGAATTTCGCCGCGCTCCACGGCTGCAGCCTTCGCATGTGCGTATTCGCCTGCGTGAGGGTGGCGTGCGCCTGCACATGCTGTCCGCCGTCTTCGTAAGCCTTGGCCAGTGTGCAGCCCATCGCGATGCGGTCGGTCTCGGGGATGCCTGGACGTTCCAGCGCGCGTTTCAGCTGCTCGATCTCGGCATCGCCGAGGCGCACCGTCTTGATACTCGCCAGCCCCCACCAGGCGGCACCGGTAGCGGGCGCGAGCCGCAGGACTTCGAGATATTGCTCGCGCGCCAATTCGAAGTTGCCGAGATTGACCAGCACGTCGGCGTACATGGTGCGCGCGAGCAGGTTGTCGGGCGCCAGTGCGACCGTACGTTCCAATGCAGGCAGGGATTCCTCGATCCACGCCTGCGCTTTCAGGTTGCGCGCGAGGTTGAACCAGCCGATCGCGAAGTCCGGCTGCAGATCGCAGGCGCGCTGCCAGGCAGCGAATGCACCCTCGTAGTCGCCGCAACCGCGCAAGGCGCCGCCAAGGTCGTTCAACAGGGCGGGATCATCCGGATGGCCGAGCAGCAGCTTGCGGATCAGATCGCGCGCTTCGGCGTGCCGCCCCGCGTGATTCAGCAACAGACTGCGCGTGCGCTGAACTTCGACGTGAGTCGGTGCGATCCTCTCGGCGCCGACGAGCACCTGTTCGGCCAGCGGCAATCGGCCCGCGCGCAGATGCTGCGCGGTCTGCCGCAACAGATCGGCAGCAGCCGGCGATAGACCGCTCAAGCGGTCCTGCGGTGGTGTGGCGCTGCTACGCGCGGGCTCGGCGTTCGTCGGTGAAGGTGAGTTCATGGTGCCAGATCGTGATGAGCCGACGAGCTTAGCAGGACGTCCGCTCGCTGCGGGTCAGCCGGCGCCTGCGCCGCCACGCAGCGCATTGCGCAACGGGTCGAGTAACTTGCCGTAGTGGATCGCGCGCGCGGTGTCGCGCTGGATGGGCTGGCGCACCTGAGCGGCACTCGGCGTACGGATGCTGCGTTCGGTTTCATGGAAACGCAGCGTGGCGGGATCGAACGGCAGCGCGCAGAATTCCAGCAGTGCGCGTGTCTGTTGCTCGGGATCGGCCAGCAGCGCCTCATACACCTGTTCGTGCAGCTCGCCGGGATAGCGTTCGGCCCAACCGCGCAGCGCCCGCTCGTAGGCAAGGCGATAGACCGCGAGATGGCCGAGGTCGTAGGTGTATTCCTGGCCGCGCGCGAACAACTGTTTGTAGCACGACCAGCAGGTCTCCAGCGCATCGCGCCGGCAGTGCACGATGCGCGCACCCGGCAGCATCGCGCGGATAGCGCCGACCAGCATCCAGTTGGTCGGCATCTTGTCGGTGAAGCGTGGCCGGCGTTCGAGCCAGTGTGCGGCCAATGCCAGATAGCGACGCCCCATTCGCTCCCAATCGGCGGCGGTCGCGGCAACCACCCAGTCCGGGAAGCTGGTGCGGCGGCGCTGCGACTCCTCGGCGATGACCTGGCCGAGGTAGGGCAGTTCGCTGCCGCCGTCGACCTGCGGATGCGCGGCGAGAATCTGCTCGCTCAGGGTCGAGCCGGATCGCGGCATGCTGACAATGAAGATGACTTCGCGGCCGAGATCGGCAGTTTGCGCGTGAGCGCGCGTGCCACCGAAGGCGTTGACGATGCGCGATACCAGTTGCGGAAAGCCGGTCGGATTCCACTGCACGCGCCGGCTCATCCTGGCGTTCGCATCACTGAAATACGCGAACGCTTCACTGTAGCGCTCGCGATCCTCGAGCGCCTTGGCGAGCGCGAATCCCATCGCGACGCGATCGTTGTCGCCGAGGTCGGACCGCGCGAGCTGAGCGCTGAGCACATCGACTTCGTCGTCGCGCAGACGCAGCGTCTTGATGTTGGCGAGATCCCACCAGGCGCGGCCGACCTGTGGACGCTGTGCGAGCACCTCGCGGAATGCCGCGGCACCTTCCTCGATATGCCCGAGCTGGACCAGCGCATCGCCGAGCACGACGCGCACCTGCCAGTGGTCCGGCAGCAGGCTGACCGCCTTGCGCAGCGGTTCCAGCGATTCCGCCACACGACCTTGTTCATGCAGATACTTGCCGAGGTTGTACCAGGCGAGCCCGAAATCGGGTGCAACATCCGCGGCACGTCGCCAGTGTGCGAGTGCTTCGTCGCCGCGCTGCGCGCCGGCCAGCGCGTTGGCGAAATCGTTGATCACCAGGGCATCGTCCGGCCACGCCGCCAAGGCCTGGCCGAGCGCCGCAATTGCGACGTCGTTACGGTTCTGCCGATAGCAGACGACGCCGAACAGACGCAGCGTTTCCGGATGCGTAGGGGCCAGCGTCAGCGCGCCCTGCAGCGTGCTCGTGGCTTGCGCGAGTTGCTCGTCGGCCAATTCGGTCATCGCCCGCTGCACCAGCGCGCGCGTCGTCGTCGACAGCCCGATCAGGCGATCGGTCTCGGAGATCGTCTGAGCTTGTGTTTCGCTGCGCGCGGATGGTTGCGATGGATTCATGACGGTCGACATGGATTGGAGCCGTTTCCTGGAAGATCGTGGGATCGTCGTTAGCTTAGCTCAGCGTCGACGCATGCGCTGCCGACCGCTCGCGCAGCTGAAAAGTCAGAACAGCGGCGCCGCCGGCGGCCGCTCGAGCGCACCGCGCAGCGGATCGAGCAGATTTCCGTAGCACGGGCTGCGTCGGGTATCGGTGCGCAGGGGCTCGCGCACTTGCGCGGCGCTCGCCGTGCGCACCGGCCGCGCCGCCGCATGAAAGTGCAAGCAGGCTTCGTCGAACGGCAGTTCGCAGAAATCGAGCAACTGCCGTACCACCGCGGCCGGATTGGCCAACAGGATCTCGTACTCGAACTCGCGCACGCGCAGCGGGTCGAGCGCTTGCCAATGACGGCTCAGGCGATCGTAGTCATGCCAGTAGGCGGCGAGGTCGGCGAGGTTGTAACTCTGTCGTTGACGTCCCGGGCCGAATAGCTGCTTGAAACATGACCAGCAGGTTTCCACCGGATCGCGTCGGCAGTTGATTACGCGCGCGCCCGGCAGCATCGCGAGGGCCGCGCCGACCAAGCGCCAGTTGTCGGGCATCTTGTCGGTGAAGCGACCGCGGCGACTGCGCCAGCGCTGCGTGCGCTCCAGATAGCGCAAACCCAGCCTGCGCCAGTCGGCCGCCGTTGCCTGCGCGGCCCAGTGCGGGAATTTCAGTTTGCGCCGTCGCGATTCTTCCTCGATGACCGCTTCGAGGTCGGGCAACTCGCTGGCGCCTTCGACCTGCGCATGCGCGGCCAGAATCTGTTCGACCAGGGTCGAGCCGGATCGCGGCAGGCTGACGATGAAGATGACTTCGCGGCCGAGCGACAGATCCGTCCCGTTCGAACCCTGCGGATGCGCGAATGCGGCGGTGATCGCATCGACTTCGTGCGAAAACGCGGCAGCATCCCACGGCAGGCGACGACGCATCGCGGCGTTGGCCGTGTCGAACAGCGCGTACGCTTCCGCATAGCGCTGCTCGTCTTCGCGCACTTTGCCGAGCGCGAAGGCGATCGTGGTGCGCTCCGCTTCGGCCATTCCGGGAGCGGCATGCAGACCTGCAAGCGTCGCCGATTCGGTCGCATCCAGACGTACCGTTTTCAGATTCACCAGGCCGAGCCAGGCTTGCGCGGCGTCCGGCTGGATCGAGATCGCGCGCCGGTATTGCGCCGCCGCAGCGGCGGTATCGCCGAGCGCAGCCAGCACGCTCGCATGAAGAACGCGCGCCGGCAGATGGTCGTCGGCAAGCTCGAGCGTTCTCTGCAGCGCGTCGCGCGCGCCCTCGACCTCGGCCTGGGCATTGAGCAGTCGACCGAGATTGAACCAGGCCGCAGCGAGATTCGGATCGGCGTCGCAGGCGTGTCGCAGGAGGGCGAGCGCTTCTTCGGTCTCGCCGAAATTTCCGAGCAGGCCACCAAGCGTGCTGAGCACGACGGCATCGTCCGGCCAGGTCTCGAGAGCGCGTCGCAGCAGCCCGACCGCTTCGCGCTGCGCGCCACTGCGATAGCGTACCAGCGCAAGCAGGCGCAACGCCTCGGGATGCGTCGGCGCGAGTACGAGCACCTGGGTCAGCAACGTCGCGGCAGACGCCGGGGCGTTGCGATTGATCTGTATCAGCGCCTGCTGCATCAGGCTTCGCGCGGCCGGCGCCAGGCCGGCAAGGCGATCACCCATCGGCGACGAAGCGCGCGCCTGCTGTTTCATCGCGGTCGCAGCTACCGCGCGTCAGCGCAGCCCGCGCGCGAACGGATCGAGCAGTCGGCGCAGCGGATCGAGCAGATGGCCATAGGCTCGCGCGGGCGCACCACTGCCGATCGTGCCGGCTTTCTTTACGCAAGCCTTCTCGAATGGCAGGTCGCAGAACGCCAGCAGATCGCGCAGGGCAGCAACGGGATCGGCGATGAGGCCTTCGGTGTCCTGCTGATAGATGCCTTGTGCGTGGCGTGCATGCCAGAACAGCATCATGCGTTCATGGTCCTGCCAGTGCCGCGCAAGATCGGCGAAATCGTAGCTGTAGGCTTCTCCAGTGCGCGGGAAGGCGCGGCGGTAACAGGCCCAGCATGTCTCCAGCGCATCGCCGCGCGAGTTGATCACGCGTGCCCCCGGCAGCATCGCGAAGAGTGCGCCGAGGAACGGCCAGTTCGGCAGTGCAGGATCGACATAGATCGCGTCAGGGCGGCGCCAGCGTGCGCTTCGCTCCAGGTAGCGGCGTCCGAGCCGCTGCCAATCCTGCTCCGTCGCCGCCGCGACCCAGTTCGGAAACAGCTCACCGCGGCGCGTCGATTCTTCCTGGATGACGCTCGCCAGTTCGGGCGCACCAATGCCGACACTGACGTCCGCATGCGCGGCCAATGCCGCAGCGATGCGCTCGGCGCCCGCGCCAGGCAGGCCGACCAGCAGCACGATATCGCTGCCGCGCGTCGCGTCGATGTCGCCGGCGGGCGTGGTCGCGAAAGCATCGACGATGCTGTCGACGCGCCGCGAGAATTCTTCTCCATTCCAGGACAGTCGCTGCCGTCGCGCAGAATTTGCCGTGCTGAATGCAGCGAATGCAGCATCGAAGTCGGCGCGCGCATCGAGCGCATTGCCGAGTGCGAATGTGACGGCATCGCGATCGTTGTCGTTGAGGTCCGATCGCGCCGGTAGTTCACTCAGCGCAGCTAGCTCGGCCTCGGACAGTGCTGCGCCTGCGACATTGGCCAGTCCGATCCATGCGCGCACGATGCGCGGATCGTGCAGCAGCGTTGCGCGATATTGCGCAGCCGCCTGTGCCGATCGATCGAGGCGAGCGAGCAGGTCGGCGTGGCCGAGCTGCGCCGCGACATGGTCCGGATTGCATTCGAGCGCACGCGCAAACGCGGCGACGGCTTCATCGGCAAGCCCATGCGAGGCGAGCAGGACGCCCAGGTTGTACCAGCCCGCCGCCGCCTGCGGATCGATCTCGCAGGACTTGCGCAATGCCGCGATGGCGCCATCGGCATCGCCGGCGTCGCGCAGCGCGCCGCCGAGATTGTTCAGGATCGCGGCATTGTCAGGCCAGCGCAGGTGCGCTCCGCGCAGCACCGCAAGCGCCTCGTCGAGGCGACCGCGCAGATGGTGCAGCAGGCCTCGCAAGCGCAGGGTCTCGGGCTCGTCCGGCAGGATTTTCGACACGTCTGCGAGCAGCGCATCGGCGCGATCGAATTCGCCGCGGCGCAGGAAGGCATGGATTTCACGCAGATCCTGGCGCGCCCCCGCGGCGGCTTCCGCGTCGGAGACCATCATGCGGGGCGGCTAGACGACGAGGTCGCCAGGCCTTGCCCGAGCGCGAGGCGCAGCGGTGACAGCAAGTCACCGAAGCGCGCGGTGCGCGCGGTATCGCCACGCAACGGCTCGCGCACCTGCGATGCGCTGACCGTGCGCACGTTGCGTTCGGTGCGATGGAAGTTCAGGCACGCACTGTCGAACGGCAGATCGCAGAACTGCAGCAGACGGCGAACTTCCTGTTCGGGATTTTCCAGCAAGGCTTCGTAGCCGAAATCGTGGACTCGATGCGGATAGCGCGCATTCCAGAAGCGCATCAGGCGGTCGTAGTCGCGCCAGAATGCCGCCATGTCCTGCAGGTCGTAGCTGTAGCCGTGGCCGTTGCCGAACAATTGGCGGAAGCAAGACAGGCAGGTTTCGACCGGATCGCGGCGCACGTTGACGAAGTGTGCACCCGGCAACATGGCCGCCGCGGCGCCCAGATAGCGCCAGGTACCGAGCGACTTGTCGGTAAAGCGATCGTGCGATTGCCGCCAGCGCGCGGTGCGCTCCAGATAGCGCCGGCCCAGCCGCTGCCAGTCGGCCGGTTTCGCATGTGGCGCCCACAACGGGAGGTCGCCGCCGCGCCGCTGCGACTCTTCCTCGATGACGATTTGCATGTCGGGCAGCTCATTGGCACCCTCGACGTCCGCGTGCGAGGCGAGAATCTGTTCGGTCAGGGTGGAACCGGAGCGCGGCAGGCTGACGATGAAGATGACTTCGCGGCCGAGGGTAGTTGGCGACGACGACTTCGGCGGCGTTTCGAAAGCCGCCATCGTTGCGTCGATGCGCCGGCTGAAGTCGGCCGCATTCCATTCGACCAAGCGTCGCTTGATGGCATTGGCTCTGCTGTAGATCGCGAAGGCCTCTTCGTCGCGGCGCTGATCCTCGAGCGCCTTGGCCAGCGCGAAGCCGAGACTGACGCGGTCCTCGTCCTTGATGTCGGGTGCGGCAAAGACGCGCTCGAGCCACGCGGTCTCCTCGACGGTCAGTCGAACGGTCTTCAAATTGGCCAGTGCTGTCCACGCTCTCACGGCATCGGGTTGCCGGCGCAGTACGCGACGAAACTCTTCCGCTGCGTCCGCGGTTCGGCCGACGTTGGCCAGTGTCTGCGCATAGCCGATACGGGCGCGCACGTGACTGGGATCGCTGGCGAGCGCACGCGCATAGGCGTCGATGGACTCATCGGCGTAGGCCTCGCTGCCGAGTGTGCGCGCCAGGTTGTGCCAGGCCGCTGCGAAATCGGGCGCCAGATCGCAGGCGCGCCGCAGCGCGACCAGCGCGGCTTCGATCTGGCCGGCTTCGCGCAGCGAGGTGCCGAGGTTGGTCAGGATGATCGGGTCGGACGGGCGCCGCTCGAGGGCCTGGCGGAACGCAGAGATCGCGTCGTCGTAGCGTTTCTGCAGATGACGCGTGATGCCGAGCAGGCGCAGGAACTCCGGATGGGTGGCGGCGAGCGGTCGGGCGCGTTCGACCAGCCCATCGGCGGCATCGGGTTCACGCTGCTCGATCGCCTTACGCGCATCGCGCAGCACACGCCGCGCGCGCAACGACAAGCCGTCGAGGCGCGCATCGAGCGAGCGCTCATCGGTTCGCGACGTTGCGGCAGCGGGCAGTGACGACGCGAGGTCGCCTTCGAGGCGCGGAGCAGTGTCGGAAGCAGTCATTTCAGAAGGAGATTGCCCAGAACAGCGGGCAGCTAGCTTAGCAAAGCCGCGCGTGCTCGGCGGAGCGGCGCCGCTGAACCGGCCGTAGCGCAGAGGCCGACGGCAACGCGGCAGCCATCGGCTGGATCCGCATCCGCCGTTTCATTTCCGCAATCTGGCATCTCTGTACTTGTGAACATTTCTAAACGGCGCCCACTGCGATGGGCGGCGCACCGGTCATGCCGCTTGCGAGGCGCAAGTACGGCAGAGTAGTGTCCAAGCCGGCCGGATTTCCGGAAAACGCACGAGGGGACCAAACCATGCTTTGGCAGAAGGGTCGCAGCAGCGACAACGTGGTCGAGGACGACGGCAGTGGCGGTGGTGGTGGTGGTCCCGGCTTCGGCGGCGGCCGCGGTCTCGGCATCGGCGGCGTGATCATCGTGATCATCATCGGCCTGCTGTTCGGCAAGAATCCCAGCGATATTCTGCAGATGCTCGGCGGCATGAGTGGTGGCGACGGCGATGGTCAGACGGCGCCGCAGCAGCAACAGGTCGCGCCGGCCGGCAACGACGAGCAGACCGATTTCGTGCGCAAGATCCTCGGCAGCACCGAGGATGTCTGGGGCCAGATGTTCAAGGCCAGCGGCAAGCAATATCCGGCGCCGCGTCTGGTTCTGTTCCACGGCGGGGTGCAGTCGGCCTGTGGTGCGGCTTCGGCGGCAATGGGGCCGTTCTACTGCCCCGGTGATCGGCAGGTCTATCTCGATCTCGACTTCTTCCAGGAGATGCAACAGCGCTTCCATGCCGCGGGTGATTTCGCACGCGCCTACGTCATTGCGCACGAGGTCGGTCATCACCTGCAGAACCTGATGGGCGTGATGGATCAGGTCGAGCAGCAGGCGCAGCGTGGCGTGCCGATGCAGGGCGCCAATGGCCTGTCGGTGCGGCAGGAACTGCAGGCCGATTGCTTTGCGGGCGTCTGGGCCAACCTTGCGCAGAAGCAGCTCAACTGGCTCGAGAACGGCGATGTCGAGGCGGCGCTCAATGCGGCAAACCAGATCGGTGACGATACCCTGCAGAAGCAGGCGCGCGGCTATGCGGTGCCGGATTCATTCACGCACGGCACCTCGGCCGAGCGGGTGCGCTGGTTCCGCAGCGGATTCTCATCCGGCGACTTGAAGAACTGCGATACGTTCAGCGCCGCGCAGCTGTAACGGCAGACTTGCGGGCGTTGTGCGCCACCTATCGCCTGCAGGCTGCGTACCTGCAGGCCGAATGCGCTCAGTGTGCCGCCCGCACCGGAATCGGCACATTGCACAGGTCGATCTTGCCGGCCGGCACCTTGTACCAGTCGTCGCGACGGTTGCGGCGTGACTCGATCAGGTTCGCGAATGTCGGCGTGTCGGTGCGCAACACGTCCAGCGGCGTACGTTCGCCGACCGGCACGTCGGCAGCGAGGCGGACCGACTTGATAGGCAGGCGTTGTTCGGGCTTGTCGTAGAAGCCGAGTGCCGCGGTTCCGCGCGGCAGACTCGCCAGCAGTTCCATGCCCTGCACCACACGTCCGACCACGGCGATATTGCGATCGAGCTGACGCGGCGCCTGGCCGATCACGACATAGAGCTCGGCGCCGCTACCGGTCTCCACGCCGACGTCGCGACCCGCGCCGACCATGCCGTAACAGTGTGCCAGCCAGGTCTTGCCGGTCTTGCTGTCACGCGCGGCCGGCAGTCCCGCGGAGAAGCCGACTTCGGGTGCATAGACATCGCCGTCCGGCAGCTTCGTGAAGGGCAGATCCGGCGAGATCGCGCGTTCGAACTCGGGCGCCAGGGTCTTGCTTGCCTTGCCGAACGCGCGTGCCTTGTCGGGTTTGTCCGCGTCGGGGTCACCCCATTGCGTGACGAAGTTGTCCTGCACGCGCAGGATCGCAAGGCCGTCGAAATAGTGCTCGTGAGCCATCGTCTTGATGTTCGCGGCATGCAGCGGCGCGTAAGCCGGTGCTAGTTCGATGACGACGCGACCCGCAGCAAGATCGAGATAGAGCGTGTTGTCCGGATCGAGTGTGCGCCAGTCGGAAGGCTTGGAGGCTTCGAGAATCTGCTGTGTGGTTTGCGGTTTCGCGGGTTGATCGGCGAAAGCCAGCGTACTCGCGACAGTCAGGGCAACGGCGATACAGCGAACGAGAGTTGGCATGCACAGTCCCCGAGGTACCGGTTCCCGGCGTGCGCCGGTGCAGTGAAGCATACGATGAGTCGGCGACGTGCGCGTCGCCGTCACGACTTAGCGCTTTGCGGTTTGCCGGGCGGTGCTCTTGCGACCGCTCACTTTCGTTGCCGAGGCAGGGGCATGGAAGCGCCTGATGAAGTCGCGCACGTCCGGATAGACGGTTTCGCGCCAGCGGCGACCGCTGAAGATGCCGTAGTGGCCGGAGCCCTTGACCTCCAGGTGCTGGCGATTCTTTGCCGGGATGCCAGTGCACAGCTCGTGCGCGGCCTTGGTCTGGCCGAGACCGGAAATGTCGTCGAGTTCGCCTTCGATCGTCAGCAGGGCCGAGCGCTTGATCGCTGCCGGCTCTACGCGCTCACCGGCGACGATCCATTCGCCGCGCGGCAGCGCGAACTGCTGGAATACCGTGCGGATCGTGTCGAGGTAGAACTCGGCGGGCAGGTCCAGGACGGCGTTGTATTCATCGTAGAAGCGGCGATGCGCGGCGGCATCGTCGTCGTCGCCGCGCAGCAGGTTTTCGTAGTAGTCCCAATGCGCGCTGAAATGCCTGCTCGGGTTCATCGCGACGAAGCCGGTGTGCTGCAGGAAGCCCGGATACACCCGGCGTCCCTTGCCCGGATAGTTCGACGGCACATCGAATACGACGTTCGTCTCGAACCACGAGAACGGCTGGGTCGTGGCGAGATCGTTGACTTGGGTCGGATGTTTGCGCGCGTCGATCGGGCCACCCATCATCGTCAACGTCAGTGGCGTCGTTTCGCCATTCGCGGCCATCAGCGCGACCGCGCCGAGCACCGGTACGGTCGGCTGGCAAACCGACATCACATGCAGCCGCTCTGCGCCGAGTTGCTGGATGAAGCGGCGCACGTAGGCGACGTAGTCATCGAGACCGAACGGGCCCTTGTCGAGCGGGATCATGCGCGCGTCGACCCAGTCGGTGATGTACACGTCATGGTCGCGCAGCAGCGTGCGCACGGTGTCGCGCAGCAAGGTCGAATGATGACCCGACAGGGGTGCGACCACGAGGATCGCCGGATCCTCGCGCAGTTGCCGCAGCGCATCCAGATCGTCGCTGGCGCGCTTGAAGTGCAGCAGGTGACAGAACGGCAGCTCGAGCACGCGCTCCTCGATGACCGCTGCGTCGCGCCCGTGCGCCTTGACCGAAGTGATGCCGAATGCGGGCTTTTCGTAGTCCTTGCCGATGCGGTAGAAAAGTTCGTAACCGGCTGCGATGCGATCAACCCCGGGCACTTTCGACAACCAGTTGTCCGGCGCGGACAGCGCATTCGCGGCGGCGCCGGACCAGGTCACCCACGGATTGAGCAGGGTGCGGTTGACTTCGTGCAGGTAGTACAGCATTCGATATTCCTGTTGCACTGCGACAAACCATTCTAGGCGATCCTTGCCCCACGTGCGCCCGCGACCATCGTCGCAATGCCTGCCCAGGTCGTTCGGCCTATTGCCATGCCAAGTCGGGATGCAACAATCGGCGGTCGGTCGTCGTGGCTGTCGCTTCCCTTGTCGATGGAGTTCCGGATGAAATCGAAGACCAGCCGCGTGCTGCTGCTAGCGGGCCTTGCCGTGGTTTCCGTCGCTGCCGTGCAAGGGGCACATGCCGAGGTGCCGCCACCGGTCGATGTCCCCTATGCGGGCACGCTGAAGCTCAGCGTCGACGCGACCGACATCGATCGCCGCATCTTCCGCGTGCACGAAGAGATTCCGGTCGTTGCCGGTCCATTGGTCTTGCTGTATCCGCAATGGCTGCCCGGCAATCATGCACCGCGCGGTCCGATCGACAAGCTCGCCGGACTGAGCATCCGCGGCAACGGCGCGGTGATCGCATGGAAACGCGATCCACTCGATGTCTATGCGTTCCACGTCGATATCCCGGTCGGCGTCAGCGCTCTCGCTGTCGACTTCGAATTCCTGTCGCCGCAGGACAGCAGCCAGGGTCGCGTGGTGATGACGCCGGATCTTCTGAACCTGCAATGGAATACGGTCGCGCTTTATCCGGCCGGCTACTATTCGAGCCGCGTCATGTTCGCGCCGAGCGTCAAGCTACCTCCGGGTTGGCAGTTCGGCACCGCGCTCGAGCTTGCGGAGGGCGAAGGCGGTGCACCCGCGTCCGGCGGCACGGTCGGCTTCAAGCCGGTCGCGTTCAACACGTTGGTCGACTCACCGATGTTCGCCGGACGCTACTACAAGCGCGTCGACCTCGGAGACCCGAAGTCGCCGGTGCATCTGAACATCGTCGCCGATGATGCCAAGGACCTCGACTTCAAGCCCGCGCAGATGGATGCGCACAAGCGCCTCGTGCAGCAGGCGCAGAAACTGTATGCCTCGCAGCACTACGACCACTACGAATTCCTGCTCGCCCTGTCGGACAATCTCGGCGGCATCGGTCTGGAGCACCATCGCTCCAGCGAAAACAGCGGCGATCCCGCATATTTCACCGACTGGGACAAGCTTGCACCGAGCCGCGACCTGCTGCCGCACGAGTACACGCATTCGTGGAACGGCAAATTCCGCCGTCCGGCCGATCTGTGGACGCCGAATTTCAACGTGCCGATGCAGGACAGCCTGCTCTGGGTCTACGAGGGACAGACGCAGTATTGGGGATTCGTGCTGGCCGCACGCTCCGGCTTGTGGACGGCCGAGCAGGCGCGCGATGCAATTGCCATGGTCGCCTCGGCCTATGCCGACAACCGCCCCGGCTTCGGCTGGCGCAATGTCGCGGACACCACCAACGACCCGATCATTGCCGGCCGTCGACCGCTGGCTTACCGCAACTATCAGATGAGCGAGGACTACTACAGCGCCGGCCAGCTGATCTGGCTCAGCGTCGACGCCAAGCTGCGCGAATTGACGAAGGAGAAGCGCTCGCTGGACGATTTCGCGCACGCGTTCTTCGGCGTCGAGGACGGCAGCTATGTGACGAAGACTTATGCGTTCGACGATGTCGTCAGCGGCTTGAACCGGGTCGCCACGTATGACTGGGCGAAGTTCCTGCATGAGCGCGTCGACGCACACGCACCACCGCTCGACGGCCTCGCCGCCAGCGGCTGGAAGCTCGTCTACACCGACAAGCCGAGCGACTATCAGAAAAATGCCGAGTCGGAGCGCAAGGCTGTCGACTATTCCGCCTCGCTCGGCATTGTCTTCGGCAGCAAGGACAACCGAATCGCCGACGTGCGCTGGAACGGCCCCGCGTTCAAAGCCGGCATTGCGCCGACCAGCACGCTGATTGCCGTGAACGGTCACGAGTTCCGTCCCGAGCGACTGAAGGATGCAATCGTTGCGGCAAAGGGTGACGCTGCGCCGATCGAGTTGCTGCTGAAGAACGGGGACGAGTACAAGACTGTGCGCATCGACTATCGTGATGGCTTGAAATATCCACATCTGGAGCGCATCGCCGGTACGCCGGATCGTTTGAATTCGATTCTTGCACCACGCTGACGTCGTAACGAATACTCCTGCACGCTTCGGTGTGGCGGAAAGGGGCGTTTGCCCATGAAGCTCGACGCACGAACGCAATGATCCGAATCAGCTCCCAGCAAGCCCGTCTTCTCCATCTCGCCGCGCAGGGCCTGCTCAAGCGGCCGCGCCGGCGCGCACGCAAGCTTGACGTGCTGGAAGCGATCACGCGAATGCGCGTGCTGCAGATCGATACGATCAATGTGGTGGCGCGCAGTCCCTATCTGGTGCTGTTCTCGCGGCTCGGTGCTTATCGCAAGGAGTGGCTGGAAGAGTGGCTCGCTGCCGGCGCCATCTTTGAATGCTGGGCACACGAAGCCAGTTTCGCGCCCAGCGCGGACTACGCATTGCATCGCTGCCACGCGCACAGCCGCGATGCCCACTGGTCGATGAAGAACGCCCAGCGCATGCGTCGCGAACACAGCGAGCAAGTGGATGCGCTGCTCGCCCATGTCCGCGCGCACGGAGCGGTCAAGGCGGCCGACTTCGAGCGCGTCGATGGCGCCGGTGGCGGCGGTTGGTGGGGTTGGAAGAACGAAAAGCGCTGGCTGGAGGCGCTCTTCGCGCTCGGCGAATTGATGATCGCGCGGCGCGAGAATTTCCAGCGTGTCTACGATCTCGCCGAACGCGTGCTCGCGAACGCGCGCGCGAACGGCGTCGTGGTGGCGGACGAGGATGCCGCATCCGAGCAGGTCATGCGGCGCGAATTCACGCTCGGTGGCGTGCGCGCACTGGGCGTCACGCAGGCGCGCTGGATCAACGACTATTTCCGCAGCGGGCGAAAATTGAAGGACGCCGATCTCGACGCCTTCGTCGAAGCCGGCGAACTGCTGCGCATCGAAGTGGCGGAGTGGAAGAATTCCGCCTATGTGCATGCCGATCATCGCGAGTTGCTCGGCACGGCTGCAGCCGGTCGCCTGCGCACGACGCATACGACCTTGCTGTCGCCGTTCGATCCGGTCGTATGGGATCGCGAGCGTGCAACGGCGATGTTCGGCTTCGACTACCGTATCGAGTGCTACACGCCGGCACCGAAACGCAAGTACGGTTACTACGTGCTGCCAATCCTGCATCAAGGCCGCCTGGTCGGCCGTCTGGATGCGAAGGCGCATCGCGCCGACGGCGTGTTCGAGGTCAAGGCGTTGTATCTCGAAGCGGCTATCGCGCCCACTGCAGTGCTGGCGGACGCACTGGTTCCGGCAATCCAGCGTTGCGCCGACTGGCACGCGACGACACAGGTGAAGCTCGGACGCTGCGAACCGAAGGAATTCAAGCGCGAACTGCGCGCGGCATTGCAGCGACAGAATCCGACGTAGCGGGGCTCACCACTGCGTGGCGGCGATTGCCGTGCGGGACCAACTTGCGCAAGATCGCGCTGCACGAGAGGAGAGGCACGTGGCGACCGACGAATGGCTGGCGATATCGACACGGCTTGGGCTGGCCGTACTGGTCGGCGGCATGATCGGTCTCAACCGCGATCTGCATCGCAAGCCGGCGGGTGTGCGCACACATGCGCTGGTCAGCCTCGGCACTGCACTGATGGTAGTCGTCGTGATGCCGCCCGGCATCGACGATGCGCATCGCTACGATGCCTTGAGCCGGGTCATCCAGGGCGTACTCACCGGGATCGGTTTCCTCGGCGCCGGCGTGATCCTGCGCAATCCGGACAAGCAGCACATCAGCGGACTGACGACCGCTGCGACGATCTGGGTGACCTCGCTGCTCGGTATCGCCTGCGGCATGGGCTTGTACGTGCCGGTAGCGATCGCGCTGTTGCTCGGCATTCTGGTATTGCTTTTCGGCGGCCGCCTGGAGCGCGCGTTCAGGCCGCGCTTGCCGAAAAATCCCGACAATGATGCCGGCGCATCACCCGACCCCTGAGCGCATTGGCGGAGACCTTGTGGCTGAACTGCACGAATGTGAGATTCCGCGGCTGCGTCCGACGCAGATCACGGTCGGCATGATCGAGGTCGAGGACAAACGCAAGCACTTGGCCGACTTGGGACATCATGAGCGCAAGGAGTTCCTGAAGTCGCGCCCGATCCCGGCGGTGCTCGGACCGGATGACAAGCTCTACATCACCGATCACCACCATCTTGCGCGCGCGCTCAGCGATGCCGGCTGCGACACCGGGTTCTTCCTGATCGAGGCGGATCTTTCCAAGCTCGCTCCCGAGGCGTTCTGGAACGCGATGGACGAGCGCCGCTGGGTGCACCCGATCGATGCCAGCGGTCAGCGTCAGCCGACCGGCGAAATCCCGCACCACGTGGAGAAGCTGGTCGACGATCCCTATCGCAGTCTCGCCGGCTACGTGCGCGAGGCGGGCGGCTACGCGAAGACGCCGACTGCATTCGCGGAATTCCTGTGGGCCGATTTTTTCCGCGCGCGCGTCAAGATCGGGCCGTAGCGCAGCGATTTCGATGAGGCGGTCGAGCAGGCGTTGGTCCTGGCGCACGGCGATGAGGCGCGAAAGCTGCCGGGTTATCTGCCGCCATCGTCGGAGCGCTGAACGCGTCGACGCAGGCATTCGAGTGTTCGCCCGTGGTTGATTCTTCTTGGCGAGACAGGCTTTCTGCCGCCGACCGCGCTGATTCAGCGTCGCCCAGGCACGCCAAGGACGATCCTGACGTACTAGAAATCGTAGGTGAGCGCCGCGCGTACCCTTCGACGGTGTAGCGGAGGAGGCGATGGGCCTGACGGCGGATGCGAAGATCGGCGATCAGCGCGAGGCGATCACCCATGTCATCAAGCCTCGCCTGCCGCCGGCGAAATAACGCCGGCGGCGCGGATTGGAAATCAGGCGCGCTGGAATCAGGCCGGTCGCGAGTAGCGCTGAGCGCCGCGACCCTGCGGCTTCTTCTTGCGCGCGCTCGGGTGCGCTTCATTGGTCGACGTGTGCGGTCGACGCGCATGACGCTGCGGACGATTGCCGGCCGGTTTCTGCCCCTGCGTCGGGCGAGCGGTGCCGTCGACGCGCAGTGGCTGTGAAGGTTCGAAGCCTTCGATCGGAGTGATTTCGATCTCCTGCTTGAGCATGCGACGGATATCGCGCAGCAGACCTTCCTCGTCACGCGACACCAGCGAAACCGCGAGGCCCTCGGTGCCGGCGCGGCCGGTGCGGCCAATGCGGTGCACGTAGTCCTCGGCGACCATCGGCAGGTCGAAGTTGATCACCATCGGCAGTTGATCGATGTCGAGACCGCGCGCGGCAATGTCCGTCGCCACCAGCACCGCGATCTTGCCGCTCTTGAAGTCGGCGAGCGCGCGTGTACGCTGGCTCTGGCTCTTGTTGCCGTGGATTGCGGCCGTGCGCAGGCCGGCTTTCTCGAGCACGTGCGCGAGCTTGTCTGCGCCATGCTTGGTGCGGCCGAACACCAGCGTCTGGCGCGCGTCGTTGGCGAGCAGGTGCAGCAGCAGATCGCGCTTGCGCGCACCATCGACCGGATGCACACGGTGGGTGACGGTCGCTGCGATCGCATTCGGCTTGGCGACCTGGATCTCGACCGGGTCACGCATGAATTCGCCGGCGAGCGCCTTGATCTCGGGCGCGAACGTGGCGGAGAACAGCCAGGTGCGGCGATTCTGCTTCGGCAGGCTGCCGAGGATACGGCGGATCGCTGGCAGGAAGCCCATGTCGAGCATGCGATCGGCTTCGTCGAGGATCAGCACCTCGATGCCGCTCAGGTTGATGCTGCGACGCTCGAGATGGTCGATCAGGCGACCCGGAGTCGCGACAACGATTTCGACGCCGCGGCGCAGCGCGTCGACCTGCGGCTGCATGCCGACGCCGCCGAACACGGTCGTCGCGCGCACACCGAGGTGTTTGCCGTAGCCGCGCACGCTTTCATGCACTTGCGCGGCGAGTTCGCGTGTCGGGGTCAGTATGAGCGCGCGCGGAATCTTCGGCTGCGCCTGTCCGCGCTTGGCGATATAGAGGTGATTGAGCAGCGGCAGCGCAAACGCGGCCGTCTTGCCGGTGCCGGTTTGCGCGCCGGCGAGCAGGTCGCGGCCTTCCAGCGCCACAGGAATCGCGGCGGACTGGATCGGTGTGGGGGCGGTATAACCTTGTTCGGTGAGCGCGCGCAGCAGCGCAGGCGCCAGCCCGAGTGTTTCGAAAGACATGGGGAAAACTCCGAGTGTTGTTGAGAAATCCGCACACGGATGTGGACTGGTTCGATCAGGAGCGATCGAGCCGGCCGCGCATGCGAGTGTGGAAACTCGATCGCGAAGATCGAGCGCCAGCCTGGAGCGTTCCCAAAAACCGCGCTTCAGACGAGTCAGGTGGCGGATCGGCACGCCGAAGTGGCGGGCGATTCCGTATTTGTGGCGACGAGAGCCGAGCGGGTGCGGGAGGCGCAGCGGACCGCTGGATCAGCGGTACCGCCGGATGCTCATCCCAAAGGGAAAATCGCAGAGCGGCGCAACAAACGGAGCGGAGTATACACGAAGCGTGCCGCCGAAGGGCGCGGTCCGCCAGAGTCGGATGTTGGGTGCGTGCATGCGGCCGCGAAGTGGCGAGCCAGGCCGCTCGGCGCGGGGATCGCCGAAGACGCGAAGGAACCTGCGCAGGCCGATTTGACCGCCTTCATTCAGCGTGCCTACGCTCAATGCTCCCTCGCCAAGCGGGTCGATATGCATGTCTGCCGCCAATCTATCCTGGGTCTTTCTCCTGCTGGCCGGTCTTTCCGAAATCGGTTGGGCGGTCGGTCTCAAGTACACGGACGGCTTCTCGCGTGCGTTGCCGAGCATCGCGACCATCGCCGGCATGCTGGTGAGTTTCTATCTGCTCGCCCTGGCGATGCGCACGATCCCGCTCGGCACGGCGTATGCGGTCTGGACTGGCATCGGCGCGGTCGGCACAGTCATTCTTGGAATGGTCTTGTTCGGTGAATCACGCGACCTCGCGCGGATTGGCTGCATTTTGCTGATCGTCGGTGGGGTGATCGGCCTGAAGGCGTTGCAGACGGCTTGAGCCGTGCCGACATACGCCGGTTCGTTGCAAACGCGCGCCCGCCGACTGGCGGCATTCACCGGCGCATCGATACGATGTCCGCTGGCACTTCGCCCGGGTCTGCCGATGTTGCTGAAGCAAGAGAAGACAGCGACATCGTTTGTCGCCAAGCCGTTCACGCTGGCTCTATGTTTCCTGATGTCGTTCGGGTCGACGCGGATTCAGGCGGCGGACAATGCGCTCGCCGCTGGCGCGCACAACGATGTCATGTTCGACAATTACTCGCCGCTTGCCAGCAGCGATGAATTGCAGCGTCGACTGCTGTCGCCCTTGCTGGCACAAGCGCTGCGAGAGCATATCGCCGCCAGCGGACAGGCGCTCAGTGAGCAGAGCATCGATCTTGCGCACGAACGCTTTGCCTATTACGTGCCCCTTGGCGAACCGCCAGCGGCCGGCTATGGCGTGCTCGTCTTCGTGTCGCCGTGGCAGCAGGCGACCTTGCCGCGCAGCTGGTTCGCGGTGCTGGACCGGCATGCGACGATCCTCGTCACGGCGGCTGCATCGGGCAATGAGGAAAACGTAATCGGCCGGCGCGTTCCGCTCGCCCTCACGGCGTACGAGAATATCGCGCGCCGATTCCGCATCGATCCATCACGCGCCTATGTTGGCGGCCTTTCCGGCGGCTCGCGCGTGACCCTGCGTATTGCGCTCGGCTATCCGGATATATTTCGCGGTGCGCTGTTGAACGCCGGATCCGACCACTTCGGCACGCTGGAACTGCCATTTCCGCCGACACCGCTGCTGCAACGCTTCGAACAAGACGTCCGTCTCGTCTACGTGACCGGCACACGTGACACGACGAACGCCGCCATCGATCGGGCGAGTCGCGATTCGGCCCGCGATTTCTGCATCACCAACCTGCTCGAGCTGCCAATGCGGGATCTGGGCCATGTGCTGATCGATGCAGGCACGCTCGCTCGTGCCCTGTCTGCGCTGGAAGCGCCGGTTGCAGCGACGGCCGAGATCGAAGCGTGTCGTGCACGGCGCGCGCAAGCGATGGCCGAACAGATCGCTCGCGTCGAGGCGCTACTGTCTCGCGGCGACAGCGGCGGTGCGCAGGCCGAGCTGGCATCCCTCGATGCGCGTTTCGGTGCGCTGGCGCTGCCGCACAGCCTGGATCTTGCCCGCCGTGTCGGGCAGACGCGCGAGCAGTCGGCGCACCCTGCGGTCTCACGCTAGGATGGTGCGCATGCCATCCAACGACATCGCGACTTCCGTTGCCGGCGTGCGACTCGATATCTGGCTCTGGGCCGCGCGCTTCTTCAAGACGCGTGCGCTGGCCAAGCAGGCGATTGAAGGCGGCAAGATCGACGTCAACGACATTGCCGGCAAGCCCGCCAAACTGCTGCACGTCGGCGACGTGCTGAAAATCGCGCGCGGCGAGGAGCGCTTCGAGATTGCGGTGGCTGCACTCAGCGTGCAACGCGGTCCGGCAGCGACTGCCCGACGCCTCTATCGAGAGACCGACGAAAGTCTCGCGGCGCGCGAGAAAGCAGCCGAGTTGCGTCGGCTGCAAGGCGCCGGCTATGCAAAGCCGGCGACCAAACCGGACAAGCGCGCGCGTCGCCTGATCCGCGCGCTCGGCGACATCGACGCGCTCTGAAAGAAACCGGCAGCGCCCGAACGCCGCCGGTTACCGCCATGCCGTGACCTGGCAGAGGCGGCGGATGCGGCATGCGGATTTTCAGGCGACCTTGCCGACCGGCGCCGCCTGCACTGCGAGCGCCTGCTTCACGCCCGCAGCATATGCCGCATCGGCCTTGCCGAAGTGGCCGAGCTGGCGTTCGATGATCTCGGCCGGAACGCCTTGCATCGCCGCTGCGATGTTGCCGAACAGCTGGCGTTTCTGCTCGTCGTTCATCAGGCGGAACAGATCGCCGGCCTGACGGTAGTCGTCGTTGCCGGCACGATGGTCGTAGCGATCGGCGTCACCGGAAATCTTCAGCGCCGGTTCGCGCGCAGCCGGCTGCTGCGCCGGGCCATTGAACGAGTTCGGCTCATAATTGACGCTGCCGCCGCCGTTGTCGTCGAAGCGCATCGCGCCATCGCGGTAGTAGTTGTTGACTGGCACCTTGGGGGCGTTGACCGGCAAATGCTCGTGGTTCGCGCCGAGACGGTGACGTGCGGCATCGGCGTAGGAGAAGATGCGGAACTGCAGCATCTTGTCCGGGCTGTGGCTGATGCCGGGCACCACGTTCGCCGGTGAAAAACTCGATTGCTCGACCTGAGCGTGATAGTTGTCCGGGTTGCGGTTGAGTTCGAGCACGCCAACCTCGATCAACGGATAGTCCTTGTGCGGCCACACCTTGGTCAGGTCAAACGGGTTGTATGGCGTCTTCTCCGCATCGGCTTCCGGCATGATCTGCACCGACAGCGTCCACTTCGGGAAATCCCTGCGTTCGATCGCGTCGTAGAGATCGCGCTGGTGCGACTCGCGATCCTCGCCGATGACCCTTGCCGCTTCCGCGTTGGTCCAATTGCGGATGCCTTGCTGCGTCCTGAAATGAAATTTGACCCAGAAGCGCTCGTCCGCGGCATTGATGAAACTGTAGGTATGGCTGCCGAAGCCGTGCATGTGACGCAATGAAGCCGGCAGGCCGCGATCGCTCATCAGCGTCGTCACCTGGTGCAGCGATTCGGGTGACAGCGACCAGAAGTCCCACATCGCGGTCGCATTGCGCATATTGGTGCGCGGGTCACGTTTCTGCGTGTGGATGAAGTCCGGGAACTTGTACGGATCGCGCACGAAGAACACCGGCGTGTTGTTGCCGACCAAATCCCAGTTGCCCTCGTCGGTGTAAAACTTCAGAGCGAAGCCGCGCACGTCGCGTTCGGCATCCGCCGCACCGCGTTCGCCGGCCACGGTCGAGAAGCGCAGGATCAGGTCAGTCTTCTTGCCGACCTTCTCGAACACTTTCGCCTTGCTGTACTTCGTGATGTCCTGCGTGATGGTCAGCGTACCGAACGCTGCCGAGCCTTTCGCATGAACGACGCGTTCGGGAATGCGTTCGCGGTTGAAGTGCGCGTGCTTCTCGAACAGCTGATGATCCTGCACGAGCAGCGGTCCGCGCGGACCTGCAGTCAAGCTGTTCTGGTTGTCCGGCACGGGCGCGCCGGCTGCAGTGGTCAGGGTATCGCTTGGCTTGCTCATGGGAATTCCTGCTGGCTGTGGTGGAGTGCGTGCGGTGCCTGGATTGATCGTTCTGGCTCGCCGTGGGGCCCCTACCTGAACCCTCATCGTCAGCCGACTATAGGAAGTCCTTGCTCCATCGGAAATTCGATTGTTTTGATTCGAACGATAGGTGTCGGCTATGGGTACTGCTGCGCCGGCAGGCATGGGCTCATGGTTCAGTCCGCATCGGCCGCATGTCCTGCCGTCCAGCGACGAAGGGGGGGCTTTACTATCAAAAAATATATCGTAAGATATGATGTACAACACGATAGGAGCTATCAATGCACCACCATTTGTTCCGCCGCGGTCCGCGTGATGCCGGCGATTTCGAGTCTTCATTCTTCTTTGGTCGCCAACGCGGGGGCGGTCACGGCTTCGGGCCTTTCGCTGGCGGTTTCATGGGCGGCATGGGCCTCGGCGGCCATGGTTTCCGCAGTGGTCGCAAGCTGGGTTCGAATGAATTGCAGATCCTGCTTCTGGCGCTGCTTGCCAGCCAGCCAAGCCACGGCTACGAATTGATCAAGGCGCTGGCGGAGCGCTCCGGCGGCTTCTACAGCCCGAGCCCCGGCATGATCTATCCGGCCCTCACCTATCTCGAGGAAGTCGGTTATGCCAGTGTCGCGGTCGAGGGCGCCAAGAAGCTCTACAGCATCACGCAGGGCGGGCGCGAGTACCTGCAAAAGCATCAGCAGGCGGCCGATGCGATTCTCAGCCAGCTCGAACATATCGGCGCGCGCATGGGCCGTGTGCGCGATGCCTTTTCCGGCGAAAGCGACGGCGACGATGAGCGCAGCGGTGGTCCGGCCGAAATCTGGATGGCGCTGCGCGAGCTGAAGAGCGCGCTGCGCAGCAGGCGCCACGCCGGTGTGAAGGAAGCGCGCCGCGTCGCTGCGATCCTGCAGCGCGCCGTGGCCGAGATTCTCGGAGGCGAATGATGGCGATCCTCGACGCCGTGGGTGAGCGGGTCGCGCCGCCCGGAGCGCCGAGCGCGCTCAGGGACACGCGCATCGAAACGGTCATCGCCGGCATCAAGGCGGCCTATCGACGCCCAACCAGGGGCGGCCCGAATCGGAGCACCGAACGCGATCCGCACGCCTATGCCGAGTACGGATTCTGCATCCATCCGGACCAGGGCGAGCTGATCTATCTGCTCTGTCGCGCTTAACGCGCGCGGCGCGTGGTCGAGTGCGCCACCTCGATCGGCCTCTCGACGCTGTACATCGCCGCGGCGATGCGCGACAACGGTGGCGGCAAGGTGATCGGTTCGGAAATCGTGCCGCAGAAGATCGCCGAGGCGAAACGTCATCTCGAGGCGGCGGGTCTTTCCGATTATGTCGAGATTCGCGAAGGCGACGCGCGCGAAACGCTGCGCGATCTCGGCGGCGACGTCGACTTCGCGCTGATCGACGGCTGGCCCGGCGCTGAAGGCCCGTCGCTGGCGCTGCAAGTCATGCGCCTGATCGCGCCGCAATTGCAGGGTGGCGCGATCGCTTTGAACGACAATGCCGAAGCCGACTATCTCACCTGGGTCCGCGATCCTGCCAGCGGCTTCCGTTCGAGGAGTCTGCCGCTGAAGGGCGGCACGGAGTTGTCGGTCAAAGCATGAGGGAACCCCAGCTCACCAGGTAAACAGCGGACTCGGCCGCGCGCGCAGGATTGCCGACGGCAGGGTCGACCGCGTTGCGCGTGGGACGCGCGGTCGATGACGGATAGGTGGCGTCACTTGCCGGACTTTTCCTCGGCGATCCGCGCGTCGAGCAGCTTCTCCGCACTGTCGGCATAGGCGCGGCATGCTTGCGGATCGATGAACGGGTTCGCCGCCGGCTTCGCCGCAAGCTGTTGCAGTTTCTTGTCGACGCCGGCGATATCCGGATGCACCGAGATCAGGATGTCGCACGGCAGGTTGGCCACGGTATGGATGCTCTTGCGCATGCTGGCGGTCAAATCCGGATGCGTCGCATCGGCGAGGAAATGGAAGCCGGGTGCCGAGATCGGGTTGAGGCTGTCGGCATAGACGACATTGAGGCACTGCCTGCTCTCGCACGATCGCCACGTCCAGGTCGTGCTGCCCGGCGTGTGTCCCGGCGTGAAGTGTGCGGTGACTGCGACGTCGCCGAGGCGCACGATCTCGCCGTCGTGAACTTCGCGCACTTGCGCCACGGTTGGCCAGGCGGAATCCTTGACGTATCCGGCTTGCGGATCGTCGTCGACAGCATGGCCAAGGCGCAGTGCCCGCGCGCCGGATGGACTGGCGACCACCGTTGCTCCGCTATCGTGCTGCAAGGCGGCGATGCCGCCGGCATGATCGAAATGCGCGTGCGAGCTCAGGATCAGTTTGACGTCCTCGACCTTGAAACCGAGCGCGCGGATGTTCGCTTCGACCAGTGGCGCGGATTTGTCAAGAGTGCCGTCGAGAAGGATCGCACCGGCGTCGGTGTGGATCAGTACCGAACTCAGGCCGACGGTGCCTACGTAGTAGGCGTTGCCGTAGATATGGGCCGGCTCCTGCGGTTGACTCCAGCTCTGCGCGGCGGAAGCAGCGAGCGGCTGGGTCAGCATGATCGCGAGTGCGAGCGCGACGGATAGCGAATGGGTCATGCGAATCCTTTGATCGATGTGCAACGGTCAAACGAGTTTCTTCAACCGATATAGCGCATCGAGGGCATCGCGTGGCGAAAGTCTGTCCGGGTCGAGCGCGCGCAGCGCCTCTTCGGCGGGCGAGGGCAATGGCGGCGCGAACAAGCCGAGTTGAGGCGACGGACTCGCACCAGCCGACGGCGTCTCGCTGACTCGTATCGCGTGCTGTCGCTCGAGCCCATCCAGATACGTCCGCGCCTGCGCGATCACGGCCTTCGGCAAACCCGCCAGCGCCGCGACCTGCAGACCGAAGCTGCGGTTAGCCGGGCCTTCCTTGACCGCATGCATGAAGACGAGTTGATCGCCGCGCTCCTTGTCATGAAATTCGACGGCGTCGAGATGCACGTTGGCGATGCCTTCGTAGTCGGCGGCGAGTTCGGTCAGTTCGAAATAGTGCGTTGCGAACAATGCGAACGCGCGGTTCGTCGTCGCCAGCCGCACGGCGCAGGCGCGCGCGAGCGCCAGGCCGTCGTAGGTACTGGTGCCACGCCCGACTTCGTCCATCAGCACCAGGCTCGAAGCGGTCGCGTTGTGCAGGATGTTCGCGGTCTCGCTCATCTCGACCATGAAGGTCGACTGCCCGCGCGCGAGATCGTCGCCGGCGCCGATACGCGTGAAGATGCGGTCGATGGGTCCGAGCGTCGCCGCGTCGGCCGGCACGTAGCTGCCGATGTGCGCGAGCAATACGATCAACGCAGCCTGGCGCATGTAGGTCGATTTGCCGCCCATGTTCGGGCCGGTCACGATCAGCATGCGGCGGCCGTCGTGAAGTTCGAGGTCGTTCGGCTCGAACGGATCGGCGCGCACCTGTTCGACGACCGGATGCCGTCCACGCGCGATGTGGATGCCGCTCGCCTCGACGAGGTCGGGACGGTTCCAGCCGAGCGCGTCGGCGCGTTCGGCGAGTGTCGCCAGCACGTCGAGTTCGGCGATCGCGGCGGCGGCGAGCTTCAGCGGCGCCAGCTGCCCGATCA
>JBDTYM010000014.1:0-56613 GCA_040005635.1 Dokdonella sp.
GCACGCAGCGCTTGCACACGTTGGCTTCGTCTGCGTCTTTGCATCCGCTTCACCACGTCGCCGCCGCGCCGTCGCCGCCGCAGGGCGCGCTGCAGTTTTTCAGCGACGAAGCGACCTTCGTCGCTGCGCTCGGCATTCCTGCCGACCTCGCCACCGAGACGTTCGATGGCGGAGCGCCCGTGGGGCCCTTCCCCACCCTTTGCGCGGAACCGATGAGCAGCGCCTCGAACGATGTCTGCTTCATTCCCGGCCAACTGGCGCCCGGGTTTGCCATCACCTCCACATCGGGCGGCGGCATCATCGAATTCCCGCCCAGCTTTCTCGGCGCGGGACAGAGCAGCCGTGCGGTCGGAGCCACCACCTTCGCCGACTCGACGATCGTTTCGTTCAGTCCGACCATCGCTGCGGCATCGGCCATCGTCTACGGCGGCCTCAGTGCGGGCAACACGGTCGACGTGGAGGTCTTCGACGAGTCGGGCACCTCACTCGGCAGCACGACCGTACTGCCCGGCGCCACGCGCGACACTGCCGTCTTTGTTGGCGTCGTCAGCGCCGCGCCGATGGGCAAGATCGTTTTCAACGCCGAGAACGATGGCGGCGAACTGATCGACAACCTGCAGTTCCGTCCGGCCGGCCTTCTGCCTCCGGGCCTGGCGAAATCGTTTGCGCCTTCAGCGGTTGCGGTAGGCAATCCCAGCACGCTGACGATCACCTTGGGCAATCAGGCACAACCCGGTCCGGCCACCCTCAGTGCCGATCTGACCGACAGCCTGCCGAGTGGCCTGCTGGTGGCCGCAGCACCGAATGCGTCAACCACGTGCGCGAGTGGCACCGTCACGGCGTTGGCCGGTGCCGCCACCGTCACGCTCGGCAGCGGTGCGCAGATTCCGGGCGCGGCCACCTGCACGGTCACCGTCGATGTTTCGGCAACCGCGATAGGCCTCTATCCGAACACGATGGCCGCAGGCGCATTGCAGACCGATCTCGGCAACAACCGCGATGCCGCGAACGCCACGCTGACCGTGTTGTCGGGCGGTTCGAGCTCGTTCCCGCCTGCGGAAAGCTTCGATGAGATCGGCGCCCCGCAGCTGCCGGACGGATGGATATCCTCCGTCACGACCGGCTCAAGCGACTGGACCACGACCACTACCGCGTCCGACTCCGCACCCAATTCCGCGCACGCACCGGAAATCGCCGAAGTCAACGATTTCACGTTGGATACGCCGGCATTCACGCCGGTCGCGGGCCAGAACGTGAGCTTCCGGCACCAGTACAACCTGGAACATCGATTCGACGGTGCAGTGCTGGAAATCTCGATCGACGGCGGCGAATTCGCCGACATCATCGACGCTGGCGGCAGCTTCGTGACGGGCGGCTACAGCTTCACGATCCAGGAAGGCAGCGGCAATCCGCTGACCGACCGTTATGCATGGACCGGCAACAGCAATGGCTTCGTGACGACGATCGTTACCCTGCCCGCCGCCGCGATCGGCCAGTCGACCCGGTTGCGCTTCCGCACCGCCGATGATGCCTCGCAAACCGCCGACGGCGCCAACGGCTGGTGGATCGATTCGATCGCGCTCGGTGTGAATCCGCAGCCGCCTATCGCAGCGGTTGAGCCTGCTTCCTTGAGTTTCACCGTCGATCCCGACGCAACCGCCACGAATACGCTGACGATTGCGAACGCGGACGGTAGCGATCCACTGACGTTCACGGTCGAATCACGCGGCGCCGCTAGCAAGCGTCCCAAACTGATTCCGTATGCCCGCCTGACGAAGAAAACGCAGCACCCGGTCGGCAAGCTGCTGACTCCGCGTGAGCCCGCTGTGCTGGCGGCACACGGCGCCGGCTCGCGTCGTGCGATGTCGAGTCCGTGGGCGCCGGAAGGCTCGCTGCTGTTCCAGTGGGACGACGGCTCGGTGGAGGACGCGCTCGGCGTGGGTGCGAATGGAGCCGAACAGGCGGCTGTGTGGCTCAACCGATTCCATGCGAGCGATGCATTGGTGATTCATTCGATCTCGATCGGCTGGCCGCCGATCGATCTCTCCGGCGGTGACCTGGTCGGCCTGCAGGCAAACCTCGTCGTCTACTACGACGCCGATGGTGATGGCGATCCCACCAATGCAATACGCGTCGGTGCGGACGACCTCGTGACGATCGCGGCGACGGGTGACTTCCAAACCTACCCGACCAACTTCAGCATCCCGGCGGCCGGCGATGTCTACATCGGATTCGTCGACCAGTGGGCGTTGACGGGCAGCTTCACGCCGCGCCTGTTTCCAACCTCGCTCGACGAATCGGCTTCACAGGGCATGTCGTACCTGTCGTCCGTGAGCAACCCGCCGGTGGACATCGTCAACCTCGGCAACAACGACATCAACGGCACGATCGCAGACATCGAGCAAGGCGCGCTGGACGGCAACTGGTTGATCCGTGCGACGGCGACCGGGGGTGGCAGCGGCGGTCCATGCTCGGGGCCGATCGTGGATTGGCTGACCGCCACGCCTTCGAGCGGCTCGGTGAATGGCGGATCGAGCACCCAGTTGACGGTGACGGTGAATCCGTCTGCGGGCGGCCTCGTTCCGGGCAATCACGCGGCGGAACTATGCATCACGACGAATGATCCGGCACAGTCGCTGATCTCGGTTCCCGTGAGCGTGACGGTGACCGGAACGCCGCCGCATACCGCTTGCGACGGTGGCGCGGATGAATTGTTCTGCGATGGCTTCGACCATGCGCAGAGCACGGGGTCGATCGTGTCCGGTGCGATCAGTCAGGCGATCGCCCAGAGCACGGATGGCAGCTCGTTCGACTTCGCGACCGGTGACTATCACGGCTACGATGTCTCCATCACGACCGATGACATCAATCTGTATGTCGGCGGCGCCGACGGCAGCATGTATGTTTACTGGTACGGCGACCTGGTGCCACCCGCGTTCACGAATCTGGTGGGCGGCGTGGTCGACGCGGGCGGCGTGGATTTCGCGGTGCTGCACTCCGGCGATACGGTGGGACCGGGTTCGACGGTGTCAGGCAGCTCGCAGGCAATGACGAATTGGCTGGGAGGCACGGACGGCTATGTCGGCGTCGCGTTCTACAACGAGAGCACGAGCACGCTGGACTACGGCTATCTGCACCTGACGACCGCGAGCCCGTTCGGGTTCCCGGCTCAGGCGCTGGGGTGGGCCTATGACAGCAGCGGTGCAGCGATCACGATTCCCTGAAGCGCACACGATGGCAGTGCCTTCGACGGTTCGTCGCGTAGCGACGAACCGTCTAGGGTGAGTCACTGGCGCTAGTCCATTCGGAGGCGGGAGCGATCCCGCCTTTTTTTTGCAGATCGAGTCCGCCGCGCATGAGCCGATTGACGCCGAGCGCATGTCTGCCTGCTCCGATCCACCCTACCCGGCCGGTCATTGCGTGTGGTCGCCACGACCCGGCCAGGTGTGAGGGGCTCACATTGCTGTGGAGACCCCGCTCGCGTCTACCCGCCGGCGCGCCACTCGTTGTCCGCTCAACCGGAAAGCGACGATGCCAAGGCAACCAGTCGCGTTGGCGGATTGAGCAACGCGCCAAGTGCGCGGCGGCCTTCGGCGGCCAGACGGCCTGCATTCTCGTGATCACCGAGAGCTTGCGCGCCAGCCGCACGAAGCAGGGTGTTTTCGACCTGCAGGGCAGCGTCCGGATGCTGCGAAAGTTCGAGCGCGGCCCGACCGGCCTCCAGCGAGCGCGTGGCGTCGGCTGTCCTGCGCGAGTCGAGCAGTGCACGGCCGAGCAGCGTCGAGACGCGACCGTCCCAATAGGCGTCTTGACTCTTCAATTGTCCGAGCGCGCCCTCCATTCGCTCGATGTGCGACAGAGCAGTCGCCACGTCGCCACGGTCGAGCGCGACGCGCACACGCTTCTCGAGCACGGTCGCCAAACCGTCGGGATCCGGATCAGCGAGCGCGGCGAAACTCGCCACCGCGTGATCCAGTTCAATGTCGCTGGCGACTGGCTGGCCTGCCTTGCCCAGGGCGTATCCGTAATTGCCTCGCACGACGGCCGACTCCCAGTGTTCTGGACCAAATTTCTGCGCCGTCAGCCGCAGCGATTCCTGTAGCGGGGCCAAGGCATCGGCGTAGTCTTCCAACAGGACGTAGCTCATGCCGACGCTGTTGAGCGAGTTGACCGTTTCCGGATGTTCCTCACCCAGCGTATTGCGATGGATGCGCAGCGTTTCGATCGCCGTTTCCAGCATCGCGCGATAGTCGCGACGTTCCTTCAGCACCATCATCAACGCATTCAAATGCGACGCGGTGCGCCAGTCGTCCTTGGTGTAGACCACGCGGTCGATGGCCAGTGCGGCGCGCGCGCTGGCCTCGGCGCGGTCGAGTTCGCCGGTGCGGCGATACGCGCGAGACAAGTCCACGTCGATCGCGGCAATGGCAGCGTGCTGACCGCCGAATCGCGCCCGATCGAGGTTCATCGTCTCTTCGTAGACCGGAATGCTGTCGGCGGCTTCGCCAATCGCCAACAGGACGTTGCCATACGTCTCGAGCGCCACTCTAAGGAGTTCGGCACTGCCGTTGCTGCGCGTCATCGAAACCGCCTGGGCGGCCTCGCGCCGCGCGCGGTCGCGGTCGCGCTCTTTCGTCGCAAGCGTCGCGGAGTCCAGCAGCAAGCGAATGCGCAATTCGCTGGTGTTTGCGGCTACGCGCTCGAGAAGAGGATCGAGCCGGCTGCGCGCATCGGCGAAGTCACCGCGCAGGACCGCATTCGATGCGCTGATCCTCGCCGCTTCCAGGGTCAGGGCATCGCCCGCTCCGAGACTCGCCGTCGCGTCGGCGAGGGTCGAATCCAGCAGGTCCCGCGCCCGATCCAGTTTTCCCTGCGAGCTCAGGACATTGCTCAGGCGCGTGAGCAATTCGATGCGCGCGCGCGGATTCGTCGTGCGGTCAAGCTGGGCCGAAGCGATAGCGCGTTCAACGGCATCGACGACCGTGACCGGTGCCGCCCGCGGTGCCCCAGGCTCGGCCTCGCCGAACGCATCGAACATGAAGTCGCGCATTGCATTTGCGCGCTCCAGTTCCGCGCGCGTATTCGCTGCCGCCTGTCTTGCGACGCCCGCCTGCCACAGCGCAAACGCCATCGACACCAGGATCGCCAGCACGAACAGCGTCGTCGCCGCGACCGCGCCACGATGGCGCACGATGAATTTGCGTGCGCGGTACCAGCGCGAGATCGCACGCACGGCAATCGGCTCGTGACGCAGATAGCGCTCGATGTCGTCGGCCAGATGGCCTGCAGACGAATAACGTCGTTCCGGCTCGCTCGCCAGGGTGGTCCGGACGATGTCGGCGAGTTCGTCGTCGAGCTCGCGCCAGCGCCGCCGCGCCGGTGCGCGCGTGCCTTCCTGTCCGGTGTCCGGCCAGCCGGCATCGGGGCCGAGCCGCGCACCGACCAGCAACTCGGCGGCGATGACACCGAGCGCATAGACATCGGCCGACGTCGTGACCGAGCCGCGCCGATATTGCTCTGGCGCAGCGTAGCCGGGCGTGAGCGCGATGTACTGCGTCGCAGTCGCCGGCTCGTCGTCATCGAGCAGCTTGGCAATGCCGAAATCGAGGACTTTCACGCGGCCTTCGGACGTGACCAGCACATTCGAGGGCTTCAGATCGCGGTGCACGATCAGGGCGCGGTGGGCGGCGTCGACGGCCCGGCACAGATCGATCAACAGACGCAGACGCGCATTGCGATCGAGTGCATGCGCGTCGGCGTAGGCGATCAGCTTGAAGCCCTCGGCCAGCTCCATCGCAATGTAGGGAATTCCCGCATCGCTGATGCCACCATCGATCAGACGTGCGATGTTCGGGTGCGAGAGATGCGTCAGGATTGCCTGCTCGCGCCGAAAGCGCCGGCGCGATTCCGATGAGAACAAGCCGTTCTGCAGCAGTTTGAGCGCTACGGTCTGCTCCGCGTCGCCTATCGTGCGCGTGGCGCGGAAAACGACAGCGGAGCCGCCCTGACCGAGCAGTTCGATGATTCGATACGGACCAACACGTTGACCGATCAGCGCATGGACATCGGCAGGATCGCCATCGAGCTGGTGCACCCAATCGGTGACCGATGTGTCGAACAGCGCAGGTCCGACATCATCGGCACTGAGCAGCGCAGTCACTGCGGCGCGTTCCGCCTTGCTGATCTGTTCGTCGCGAAGTGCGGCAATCTGTTCCGGCAACGGCAGATCGGCCACGCGCTCGAACAGACGGCGCACGCGGGCCGACGGCAGGAAGGCAATCGGGGCAGACTGCGCAACCACGGTTTCTATCGACGGACTGCAGCGGATGACCGCAACATTCAGCCGACCTGTGCGAGCAGGAAGGCGCGCGCATACCGCCAATCGCGATCGACCGTTCGACGCACCACACCCAGTATCTCAGCGACATGCTTCAATGACAAGCCCGCAAAGTAGTGCAGCTCGACGACGCGAGCGACGCGTGCGTCGTCGCGCAGCAGCGCCTCGAGCCCGGCATCAAGATGCAGCGCGAGCAACGGATTGATCGCGACCCCATCGACGCCGGCATCGTTCAAGGTGACATGCATTTCCGCACCGCCTGCCTTGAGACTGATTCGATAGCGCGCGCGGTCGATCAGGATGTGCCGCATGGCGCGAGCAGCGTAAAGATAGAACTGGCCCGGATCGGAAAATTCGAGTTCGCGACCAGAGCTGATCTTTACGTACGCTTCATGCACCAGAGCCGTCGTGTTGAGTGTATGACCGTTCGCACGCTTGAGCTCTCGATGGGCCATCGATTTCAGCCGATCGTAAACGGCGCTGAATAACGAATCCGAGTCGCTGAGTTGTGCGCCCGATGACAGGGATGGGGACGTTGGCGAGCGCCCCATCTCTTCTGCGCGCAGTTCTCCTTTCTCCGACTCCGAAGTACCCTCGCGAGCGGAGATCGCGCGCGACGACGACGACGCGTACATAGTGTCCGATAAACTCCGTGGCGCCCGGGCTGCGGGCATCGTTGCGATAGCCATATAAGCGAAACCTTCATCACGAGCGTTGCGATCCGATATGGTTTTCCCGCAGCCTTGCCGGCGTCAAGCGCAGCTTGGGTGCTTTCCCCTAGTCGCGGTAAACAATCAATGGATAAAGCAAAGCTCCGTTGCGCCACTCTCGCCGAGATGTCACATTTCGCTTTGAAATGTCGCTGGCAAGTTTGCTGCGCTCGCAGTGCCGTGAAATGTCCGGCCGACGCGTGGCGCGCGTAACCTGCGGCTTGATGGATTCAATCGATCGGCTTCGGCACAGCGAACAAGGTCGTCGATGCTTGCGTCAACCGCACTGTCGATGCCATCAGAGGTGCGGATTGCCAGGATCGTTCTTGCTGCCAGGCGGGCTCTTCGTCGCTTTCGGTTTCATGCCGCGTAGTATAAAACCGAGAAAATCATGGTTCTTTGCCGCCTCGCCATACTCCGAGGGTGGTGGCATGTTTTTGGGGCGCGTGAGTTCGCGCATCAGATCGGGACGCAAATCGCGGAAAATAAACAAGCCGGTAGCTGCAATCACGACGATCACCAATCCGAATCTGCCCAGTTCCTCGATATAGCCGGACATCATGAATAACAGTCCCGCGCACAGCACGAGGCCGATGATATTGGGCTGGTCGCGTTTCTTGCGCTCCTCCTCGGTCAGCGGCGATGCCAGGTCCGTCTGGTACTGCTGAATCACTGCGGGCGCGGCAAAGACCATGGTTGCGAGCGCGCCCCAGACGATCGATAGCTTCCATTTCACGAACAGGCCGATCACCCAACCGAACATCGCGGTAAACAGCAAGGTCGCCAGCAGGCCCGTCGCGAACAATGTAATCCAGCCGGCGATCGCATCTGCCCGACTCGCGCTTGGCACGGCTTGCCGGTGCTGCGCGATGGCCGCGGCAATGCATCCCATGCACGCGATGGTGAATCCAATATTGAACACACTGAGCAGCAGGAACTGACTGGCCGACCAGCCGAAAAACAGCACGCCGACGATCGGTATCAGATGACGCGCGACGATGCCCGCTGTTTGGGCAGTGCTGAAATGCGGTCGCGGCAGCGGCGTCCAGTAAGGTTCGTCAAGCCGCTTCTTGCTCATCGCGATCTCCCGGACAATGCGCACCATGCCACGCATAGACGAGCCGCACACGTGGAACGCCGCTCAGCGCAGGTCAAGGCACCGAGCATCCTGCGGGCGCCACCTGCAGGCGTACGAGTTCGATTCGTCCCGTAGAACCTGCACTTTCGCCGGCGCTGAACTGATAGTCCATTTCCGCATCGCTGCAACTGTGGAACGTGATCGACGCCATGCCCACCTGGATGGTCGTGGGTGTATCCGGCTGGCCGAACAGGCCACCTGTGGTCTCATAAATACCGATGCCGTCGACGGACGCGGCATTGCCGTCGAAAGGCGTCTGCAAGGTCAGCCAGCGCTGGCTCGGCGGAGCGCCGTCTGCGCTGGAGTCCGCGTAGGTGAACCATCCTGCGAACAGCAGGCTCTGCAAGGGATTGGCTTCGAGAAGAACGCCTTGGCCGCCGGCATCGCGAACGGCCCATGCTCCCGAAAGCAGGAAGTCGGCCGCGTCGGCGCCGTTGTCTCCGCCCGGTGAACACGTGACGTTGGCAAGTGAACGCGTCAGCGACAGGCTTCCAGCACGACCGCTGCCGTCGGAAAATGCGTAGGCGAGCGAACCATGCTCGCAATCGCTGAACTGCAATGTCGCCTGGCCCACGGCCGCCGTCGTCGTCGGATCGGCGCCATTGAACCGGCCACCCTGCGTCAAATAAATGGGCAAGGTGACCGAGGTGCTGCTGGCGCTGACCTGTCCCTGCAGCGTGTACCACTGCTGCACGCCGGATGAGTCTGCGGCATAGGTGAACCAGCCACCAAAGACCAGAGCGGTACCGTCACCGTAGAAATCGGGATCCACTTCCAACGCAAGTCCCTGCCCGTCCACCATTGGAATCGACCAGGTGCCGGTCAAGCCGCGTTGATTGAGATTGATCGGCTGCCCGACTTCGAAAAGATGGGAATAACCGGCTCCCTCGAACGCGGCTTGCAGTTGCCAGCTGCCGGAAGGCGCGTCAGTCGGCAGCACCAACGGCCAATCGAAGCTGGTTCCTGCGTAGTAAGGACGTTCGAAATTCTGGCTGGCCAGATCGAAATCCCATTGCGCGAACACGCCGCCATCTGGGAGCAGCACGCTGAAATGAGTGATCTCGCCGTTGCGATGATCGCTGTAGGAGGCAAATGCCCAAACGGTGTCGCCGGGCATGAAATGGTCTTGGTACGCAGGCGACTCGTGCACGGGCTGCCCGTCCACGGTACCGCACGCGACACTGGAAGGTTCGGCCGAATGCGTGGTCAGGGTATCGATGCGCGCCGCCTCGTACGGCTGGAAGACGATCCAGCGATCGACGTCGGCGTTGCATTGGCCATGTCGCGGATCGACCGTGTTTCCGCTCGCATCGTTCAATTCGAAATGCAGATGCGGGCCGGTGGAAGAACCGGAGCTGCCCACCGAGCCGAGATAGTCGCCGGCGGCAACGCGGGTTCCGAGCGGCGCCGGCGTCAACGAGCCGCTTTTCATGTGCAGGTACCACGCCGTCAGGCCGTCATCCTGGAGCACGAAGACGGCATTGAAAGCACTGGCATTGCCGAGTGCACAATCGCGGTCGAAGTGGCCATCGTCCTTTTCGATAATGACGCCCGCTGCCGCGGCGACGATCTGCACGTCCTGCTGATCCATCAGCAGCCACGGGAAAGGCCACAGAAAATAGTCAGTACCGGAATGGTTGTAACCCGATGCCAGATCGTAGGTGCGCGTTCCACACGTGTAGTCCTGCACGAAACCCGGAAAGCGGGCATCGTGGTCGACGAAGTTGCTGATGCCGTAGTAGCCGAACGGAGCGAACCCGGGAGCCGTCTGCAGCGGCCAGCCCAGATCAGCCGGTGCCTCGGTGGCTGCTTTTGACGGCGCAGGCACGAGGCCCGATCGCTGCAGTGCGGCCACGCGTTGCTGCAGAGCTGCCGCGATATCGGAATGCCGCCGGGCATCCATCGCATCCTGGCGCGCATCCCTGTCGAACAACCACGCCTGGTGTGGCTCGCCGGCGTCCATGGCGTTCGCCTGACTCACCAACAGCAGCAGAAGCAAGGTCGCTTGCATGGCCGCGAACCCACGAGCATCGTCGTACAGACCACACTAGCACCGGCGGACGCACGTGTCATTCCGATACCCGACCAGCAGAGCGCGTGCTACGACGCGACGACGACCGAATCCATGATGACCGCCATGCCGACGCCGACAACGACGAAAGCCAGTCCGGCGACGAACCAGCGGACGCAGACACGATAGCGGGTCAGTTCCAGACAGTCCGGCGACAATAGTCGAACCAGGGCAAGCGACTGCAGCACGCAACCGATCGCCATCGGCGTCAGCGCGAACGCATCGATCAACCGCCACGGCACCGGGTTTCCGGCCCACTTCGTCAGATAGCCGAGCGAGAACGCCAGGATCACTCCAATGGACGTGATCGAACCGTTGCGGAAGGTGACGTCGATACGCGTCGGCAGCGCGTCGGTATTCGGAGTGACGGGAGTTGGCGTCATGGCATTCGCGTCCGATGGCTGGGCAAGATTGCCCGATCAAAAGCCGCGTGTCCTTCGGGCAACGGTGGAACGTGCGCTCGACGACGCTGTCGCGGCAAGCGGCAGGTTCCCTTCGCGGTCGTCGTCTGCATTCCGCTAAGACTCGCCAGCCGGCACGCGGTCGCGTTGCAGAATCTTCCGCACCCGTTCTGCCTGCTCAGGATGTCCTGCGTTGATACCGATGCGCGTTGCCGCCCCCGCGTCACGAACTTGATTCGATTTCAGATCGATACTCGATGACTTGTCGAGCCGCGTGATCTGGACATGTTCGAGCGTCAGCGGTTGGCCGACCTTCAGCGTTGCAGGCTCCTGTTGCTGCACCAGCCATGCGCTACCGGCCGAATCCGCGGCGAGGCGGCCGATGCCGTCGACGCCGATCAATAGCGCCGTTTTCTCGTCGACGCCGATACCGACAATGCGATCGCCGCGCGCGCTATCGTTCAAGCGCGCGACGAAGACGATGAGACGTCCGAGGCGACTGCGTGCCGAAAAGTGCGAGTCGGTGATGACGTGATCGAGCCAGCGACAGTGCAGAAAGTCGGATTCGAGCGTCACGCCGGTATCGAACGGATTGGCCAATGCGGGCTTCGACTCCAGGCTGCCACCATCGAGTGCGGTGTAACTGTAGCGCCCAAGAATCGCCAGTCCCGCGCTGCTTCCGCCAATCGGTCGACCTTGACGGACGTGCGCGTCGAGCGCGTCCTGCACCGGTGTTCCTTTCCAGTAGCGGAGGTAGTTGGCCTGGTCGCCACCGGCGAGAAAAATGCCGTCTGCACCGCGAATGATCGCCACCACGCGCGCATCGAACGCGGCGTCGCGCTTGCGGAACACCAGGGTTTCCGCAGAAGCCACCGGACCCCACTGGTCGACGAACGACTTGCCGTAATCCCCGTCCGTGTAATCGAATTCGACGCCCGTCGTCGCGCGCAGGATAACGATGTGACCGTCACGTGCATGCGCCGCGATGAACTTGAATGCGCTGTCTACGCGACCGCCGCCGCCCATCAGCGCAAGCCCGGCTTCCGTGTGCGCCGCTCGCGGCAAGCGTGGATCGCCGGCGACGAAGTAGTCGTAGTTCGCATCGCGGTAGTCGCGCGGCGATGATGCCGGCACCATCGAATGCGCGTCGTCGGGCCCCGCTCGGACAACATTTGACACAATCATCAAAGCAACGGCGAACGCCAGCAGCGTGCCGGCAAGCCGTCGTTTACGGGCCGCAATATGCATTGTTTGCCTATCCGTCGGAGACGACAGCAAGGACCTTCGGAACTTGCCGGACTGCAAGTGCAGGTGCTAAAAGCTAGCGAACACACTCTTCCAGCGCAAGGCAGAGGGGTCTTGCGCAGATGCAGCCTAGGGGGGGGCTGCAGAACGAAGAGTCGCGTCGTCTACGGGGAGGGTATATGCAAAAGACACTCGTGGTGGCTTTGGGGCTTTTCGCGTTCGCGCGTGCAGGCGCGCAAAGCAGTCCGCCTGCTGCGCAGGACACGGCCGACTCCGCCAATTCGAACTTGTCGACGCAGAGTCTGGAAACCGTGCAGGTCACCGGCTCGCGCATCCCGCGCGCGCAGATCGAAGGACCAGCCCCGGTCGTCACGATCACCGCGAAGGACATCATGAACAATGGTTTCGCGACCGTTGCGGATGTGATGACGTCGCTGACTCAGAACCTCGGCTCGCTCGACAACAACCAGAACACGAACGGTTTTTCCCCCGGAGCGCAGGCGGTCGATCTGCGCGGACTCGGCCCCAATCACACGCTCGTCCTGGTCAATGGCCGGCGCATCGCCGACTACCCGCAGTCGTACGGCGGCAACAGCAACTTCACCGATATTTCCAATATCCCGACCTCGATGATCGACCGCGTGGAGATCCTCAGCGGCAGTGCGTCGGCGGTATACGGTTCGGATGCAATCTCCGGCGTGATCAACTTCATCCTGAAGAGCAAGGCGGACGGCACCACGATTGATTTCAGGGTCGGCGACACCCAGCACGGCGGTGGCGAATCACAGCGCCTGCAGATTTTCAGCGGCTACTCGAACGGCAATTTCGATTCGGTGTTCGGCATCGAGCTGCTGAACCAGCGGCCATTGTGGGCCTATCAGCGCAGTTTCACCGATTCGCGCCTCGACAGCCCAGCTGATCCCTCGCGCATAGCGGCAAGTCCGGTGTTCACGCGCATCGATGTCGATGGCAACTACATCGATCCCGGCCAGGCGACCTGCGACGCGCTGTCGTCCTACGATCACGGCTCGATCGTCTACGCCGAGCGCCGCAATTACGGTGCCTTCTGCGGCAGCTACAAAGACGTCGGCTACGGCACCCTCGAGAACGGACGCAAGGCGGCGAATTTCTACGGTTCGGCGACCTACAAGTTCAGCGACAGCCTGAATTTCTTCCTCGACATCCAGGCCGGCACATCGCACCAGGAAAGCTACAACACGCCGCTCGAATGGGAGAACAGCGTCCAGCTCAACGGCGATTCATCGCCGGTGCCGTTTTTCAATCAGGCCACCGGCCAGATCGAGCAATGGCAGCGACGCTATTTCACGATCGAGGAAAACGGTGGTTTCAATGCGGGAAAGATACGCAACATCGACAACACGCTGTCCTTGAACACCGGTGTCAAAGGCACGCTCGGCGACAGCAGCTGGAACTACGAGGCGCTGTTCGGTCACTCGCAGAACCAGCTGGAAAGCAAGTGGCCGGCGCTGATTTCGGCGAAGGCACAGGCGTTGTACCTCGGCCCCTCGCTCGGCATCGATCCCGACAGCGGCTATGAAATCTTCAATGCTCCGGTCTCGCGGCTGTACACGCCGTTGACGGTGGCCGAGTTCCGCTCGATCACGCAGGACTCGATCGACAACGACAAGAGCCGCTCGGAAAACTATTCGCTGACGGTGAACAACACCGATCTTTTCCAGCTGCCGGCCGGCGCGGTCGGATTCGCCGCGGTGGCCGAGTACGGCAATCAGTACTACGGCTTGAAGCCGGATCCGCTGTCGCTCGACGGTTCCTACTTCGGCTTGCACAACACCGGCGCAGTCGGTTCGCGCGACCACTCGGGCATCGGTGCGGAACTCAGCGTACCGGTGCTTTCGACACTCACGCTGACCGGCGCCGGCCGCTACGATCGCTACGAATACGGTGCGACCACGGCCGGCAAGTTCACCTATTCGTTCGGCGTCGAATTCCGACCGTTCGAAAGTCTGCTGCTGCGCGGATCGTATGGCACCGGATTTCGCGCACCGGATCTTTCCTATGTCTACGCTGGCCTCAGCGGATCGAGTTCGGGCGGCACCGACTACTACCTGTGTCGCCGCGACGAACCGGACACGGCCCCCGACTTCGCCGACGACTGCAGCAACGGCGACATCGGCTTCAACGGCCGCAGCCACGGCAGTACTGCGCTCAATGACGAGACGAGCAAGTCGTTGACCTACGGCTTCGTCTACTCGCCGATGAAGAATCTCGACGTGACCGTCGATTACTACAATATTCGCCTGAAGAACGAAGTCGAGTACCAGAGCAGCGACACCATCCTGCGCGAGGAAGCAGACTGTCGCCTCGGCCAGACCATCGGCGGCACACCGGTCGATATCAATTCGGCACTCTGCCAGCAGGTCATCGGCCAGGTCGTGCGCAATGCGGCCACTGCGCCGAGCAGCCCCGAAGGCATCACGTCGGTGCTCGTGCTGCCGATCAATGCAGCGAATGATCGTACTTCCGGCATCGATCTCAACGCGCACTACACGCTGGAGACCGACCGCCTCGGCAGCTTCGGCTTCGGCTTCGGTTACACCTATGTGCTCAAGCACGAAATCCAGCTGTTCGCCGGCGATCCAGTAGTCGACGAACTGCGCGATCTGTACAACTATGTGATTCCGCGCGACAAGGCCAATTATTCGGTCGCATGGACGCTGGACAAGCTGACGACCACCGTTTACGGCGCACGGCTCGGCGGCTTGCCGAACTACGACGGCACCGAACGCCTCGGGCCGACGTTCCTCTACAACGCATCGGTCAATTATCGATTCAGCGACCGCCTTGCGGTCAGCCTGATTGTCGATAACGTCATGGATCGCAAACCCGCGCGCGACCGCACGTGGACGAGTTACCCCTACTACGCGAGTTCGTGGTTCAGCCCGATCGGCCGCGCTTACTTCGCCGAGGTCAATTATCGTTTCGGCGGCAGCGAGAAATAATTCGCACGGCGTTGAGACGATGGTCCACAGCGCCGGCTAGGCGTCGCGTGCGCTCCACATAGAACGTCTGGGAGCTTCTGATGAACGCATCGCACGGACTTGCGCTCGCACTGATTGCCGGTCTCATCGGTACGGCGAGCCACGCCGCCGAGCCGGTACTGGTGATCCATGGCGGCGCCGGCGTCGTCGCCAAGGAGATCACGCCGGAACGCGAAAAAGCCGTACGCACTCAGCTCGAGCTTGCCTTGAAGAGCGGTTACGCGATTCTCGGCACAGGCGGCAGCAGCTTGGACGCGGTGACCAAGGCAATCAGCACGCTCGAGGATTCCGGCACGTTCAACGCAGGCAAGGGTGCCGTTTTCAATCACGACGGCAAGAACGAGCTTGACGCGTCGATCATGGACGGCTCCACGTTGCGCGCCGGCAGTGTCGCCAACGTGCATACCGTGAAGAATCCGATCCTGCTGGCGCGCGCTGTGATGGAAAAATCGCCGCATGTGATGCTGGTCGGCGAAGGCGCGGAAATCTTCGCCAAGTCGGTCGGCATGATGCCGGTCGATCCGAAGTACTTCTTCACGGAAATGCGCTGGCAGGAGCTGCAACGGGAATTGAAGGAAGAGGAACGAGCCAAAATACCCCCGAAAGACGTGCCGCACCACGGCACGGTCGGCGCCGTGGCGCTCGACCGCCAAGGCTATCTCGCGGCAGGAACGTCGACGGGCGGGATCACCAACAAGCGTTATGGCCGCGTTGGTGATTCGCCGATCATCGGAGCCGGCACCTATGCCGATTCCGATTGCGCGGTGTCGGCAACCGGCTGGGGCGAGTTCTTCATCCGCGCGACCGCTGCGCGCGATATCTGCGCGCGCATGGAATTCAAGAACGAGAGCATTGCCGAAGCAGCCAACAAGGTCGTGATGGAAACGATCCCGAAGCTGGGCGGCGACGGCGGCGTGATCGCGATCGACGGCAACGGAAATGTCGCGATGCCCTACAACACCGAAGGCATGTTTCGCGGATCGATCGATGCCAAGGGCGAAATCCGCATCGCGATTTTTGCGAATCCGTGAATGCCGCAGACAATGGCGATACGACTGCGACTCGGATCAATGTTTCTCAGCGCGACCTTTGTTGACGAGATCGGAGAGTGGCGCGCAACTCTTCTGCTCATCGCCGCTCGGTGCTATCAACGGCAGCAGCGCGGCGAGCGGCGCTGCCACGAGGGCGAGGCCGATCGCTCCGCCGCCGCGCAGGAGCAAGCTCTTCTTGTCGACGCCGACCTCGACGTGCTGAAACGTGCCGGTGGCATGCAAGGGCGAGCGTAGCGAGAAGACACGCAAGCCCTTAGTTTGCGGATGCAGGGTCAGATCGATGCGCTCGTCGCCCAGGTTGACGGTACCGTGGATGTCGATCAGCGCGTTTTCGGTATCGAACACGAACAAGTCCGCGTTCGCGACGCCATCCTTTGCGCTGAAGCTCGCCGCCGCACAATCGATGCGGATCTGCTGGTCGCCGCGCAGTTTCGAGAACAGGACATTCGCGACATTGAGACCCGCCTCCTCCATCAGGGTTTCGCTGACGCTACCTTGCGTCATCAGCAGCTTCAGCGAACCGTCGGCGCTGCCGAAGATCTCGGCGATCGAATGCCCGTTGCCGGCGAGCTTCACCTCGCCGTTGACTTCTCCGAGGCTGGTCGACAAACCGTCGGTCTTTTCGAACAGGCGTTTCAGCTGCAGCTTGCGCGCTTCGATGGCGACCTTGCCCTGCGCCGGGCGGGCATTGGAATCGATGTGCAGCGACGCCGCGACTGTGCCGCCCGCCATGCCGAAGCGAAGCGGATCGAGCGTCAGTACGCCGCCCTCCATTCGGATGCGCGTATCGACATCGCTGATCGGCTGCTGCTCGTCGCGGACCACGCGCTTGCCGGTGAAGTGCACATCCGCATCCATGGCGCCCCAGCGTTCGACATTGAACGGTTCCGCGGGCAATACGCGATCGGCAGGCTGCGCTGTATCGTCCCCGCGCGCTGCCTTGTCTTCGGTCGACCCCGCGCCGACGAGCGCACCGAGGTCCTTGAAGCGCAATAGTGTGGAGTCGACGGTGCCGGATAGCGTCGGTTTTCCTTCGCCTGAGCGATAGGTCAGTGTGCCGCCGAGATCGCTGCCGCCGACGCGCGCGCTGAAGTCTTCATAGCGCAGCAGCGACTGCTGCGGATGAAAGCGTCCTGCGAGGCGGCCGACCGTCGCATACGGCGGCGTGTTCGGCAGAGCAATCCCCGCAATCGTGTAGAGCTGCGCAAGATTGCGGCCACTGATCCACAATCGCATGTCGACCGCATCGGGACTCGTCGGATCGGTGATCGTGCCGGTCAAGGCGATTTCAGTCGTACCGACATCGATGTCCGCACGCAACGGAAACGGCTTGGGTTGTTTCAATGCGAGCACGCCACCGAAACGCCCGTTGCCCTTGACCGCGGCTCCAGCCATCGTGCCGCTCGCTTTCCACTCGAACAGATACGGCGGCGGTGACTCCGCGTTGCCGCGCTCCTTCGCCTTCTCCGCGCGCTGCTCGGCGGCATTGCGCAATCGCAGTGCGGCCGCCCGGCCGACGCGCTGGATGACCTCGCGCCGCGTCGTCGGATCGTCGCCTTCGACGTGCTGCCCGAACGCGATTGGCGCTTGCAGCGGCGTAATCTGCGCACGCACTTCCAGGTCACGCTCTTCGTCGGCAATGTGCACTTCGCCCGCATCGAACTCGATATCGCCGAGGTCGAGTGTCCAGGCCGAAGGGTTTCCCGGTTCCAAAACGGCGAACGTCCAGGTATTGCTGCCGTCCTTGCGCCGTTCGAAGTCGAGGACGGGATGGATCAGGCGGATGGAAGGGATATCGAGACGCCGCCACAGCAGCGGCAGCAAGCGCAGATCGATCTCGAGCGCCTTCAGTTCGACGAAGTGAGGACGCTTGGCCCAATCCTGGTTGCCGATGCGCACGTTGCCGGCGAGAAATTGGAAGCCGGGGGACCACACCTGGCTGCCTTCTTCGCGCCGATGCCAATGCCATGCAGCGGTCAGATCACCGGCGATCTCGACGCTTCGACCGAGCGCTGCACCCGCGTGTGCCTGCAGCAACGGCTTGGCGCGATTCCAGTCGAATGTGGCGACGAACACGAGGATTGCGATCGGCACGATAAGCGCGAAGGCGACTACGCCGACAACAATCTTGCTTCGCTTGGTCATGCGGCCGTGCTTTCCTCGCAAGCGGATAGGTTCCGAGTCTACCGGCGCTAGGGTACGAGCGGGCCAATCACGGGCGCAACCATGAACACTCATCAACGGTTCACCGCTGCCACGGGAAATCCTCCGCAGCGGGTTCATCCACGGCGAATCGCGTCAAGACCTGCGCGACGAGATCGACGGCCCAGACTTGCCGACACGTGCGTTCTCGCGCACGCAGCAGAGCAACACCATCGAAGCCAAAATGGCGACGCCTGCCAGACTGAAGAATCCTTCGCCAACGATGTGCATCATCCCGACTGGCCGTCTACGTGCGGATCTCCACCTCGCCTTCGATTTCGACAGGAATGTCGAACGGAAGCTCCGCCATGCCGACCGCGCTACGCGAGTGATCGCCGACTTCGGCGCCGAACACTTCCAGCACGAGGTCGGAAAAACCATTGATGACGCTCGGCTGCCGGTTGAACCCGGGCGCGGAATTCACCATGCCGAACACACGTACCCAGTGTGCAATCCGATCCAGGTCGCCGAGCGAGCGCTGCAGGCTGCCAAGGATGGACAGCGCGGTCAGCCGCGCTGCGACATAGCCTTGCTCGACGGTCAGCTCGCGCCCTAGTTTGCCGAGCGGTGCCGCAACGGAACCGTCCGCATTCTGTGGGCCGTGGCCCGAGATGAGCGCACGTGCGCCGATCACGCGGACGAATTGAAACGGCAACACGATGCCGGCAGGCGGCCGAATCGTCGGTGGAAGCACCAGGCCCAGCGTGGCGAGTCGTTGCGCTATCACCGGCATGGCTTTCTCCAATCTGGACGACGGGTTCGCGTGGCCATCGATGCGAATCGAATTTTCCGGGTCGACGGCCGCGCGAGACGCTCAATATGACTGTCGCCGATCATGATGCATGATTGGCCACAGGAGCAAAGACCGACTTGCAGGGGATCGACGCCCACCGCACCGCTGACGCGCGAGCGTCAACGTCGTGCGCGAAAGAAATCGGTCAGTAATCGGCCCGCCTCTTCCGCGCAGACCTCGCGCCGGATCTCGACTCGATGGTTGTGGCGTTCGCTGCCGAGCACGTCGAATACGCTGCCGGCCGCGCCGGTTTTCGGATCGCTCGCCGCATAGACGACGCGTGCAACGCGCGCGTGCACAATCGCACCGGCACACATCACGCAAGGCTCCAGCGTCACGTACAACGTTGCGCCCGGAAAGCGGTAGTTGCCGAGCCGGCGCCCGCCATCGCGCAATGCTTCGATCTCCGCGTGTGCGCTGGGGTCGTTGGCACCGATCATGCGATTGCTGCCCGCACCGACCATCTGCTGATCGAGCACCAGCACAGCGCCGACCGGGACTTCTCCGGCGCTCTGCGCGCCTCGAGCCAGCTCCAGCGCGTGCTGCATCCAGCGCACGTCGGCTTCCTCATCATTGGCAGCCGGTGGGCGATTCACGGCTGTGCCGCCGACACACGGAACTGTCGCATCACTCCCACTCGATCGTCGCCGGGGGCTTGCCACTGATGTCATAAACTACACGAGATATATTTGATATCTCATTGATTATTCTGTTTGAAACCCTCCCCAAAAAGTCGTAGGGCAGATGCGCCCAATGCGCCGTCATGAAGTCGATCGTCTCGACCGCGCGCAGTGCGATGACCCATTCGTACGCGCGCGCATCACCCACTACGCCGACCGACTTCACCGGCAGGAACACGGCGAACGCCTGGCTGGTGCGGTCATACAGATCAGCCTTGCGCAATTCCTCGATGAAAATCGCATCGGCGCGCGCGAGGATGTCTGCATACTCGCGCTTGACCTCGCCGAGGATGCGCACACCGAGCCCAGGCCCGGGGAACGGATGCCGGTAGACCATCTCGCGCGGCAGGCCGAGTTCGACGCCGATGCGGCGGACCTCATCCTTGAACAGCTCGCGCAGCGGTTCGACCAATTTCAATTTCATCTGTTCGGGCAGACCGCCGACGTTGTGATGCGACTTGATCACGTGCGCCTTGCCGGTCTTCGAGCCCGCCGACTCGATCACGTCGGGATAGATCGTGCCCTGCGCCAGCCACTTCACGCCTTCGAGCTTGTGTGCTTCCTCGTCGAACACCTCGACGAACAATCGGCCGATGATCTTGCGCTTGGCTTCCGGATCGCCGACGCCCGCCAACGCCTCGAAATAGCGCGCGGCCGCATCGACGCGGATCACCTTGACGCCCATGTGCTGCGCCATCGTCGCCATGACTTGATCGCCTTCCTGCCAGCGCAGCAGGCCGGTGTCGACGAACACGCAGGTCAGTCGATCGCCGATCGCACGATGCAGCAGCGCCGCGACGACCGACGAGTCGACGCCGCCGGAAAGGCCGAGCAGGACGTGGTCGCCGCCGACCTGGGCACGCACGCGCGCGATCTGGTCTTCGATGATGTTGGCCGCGGTCCACAGCGTCGCGCAGCCGCAGATGTCGCTGACGAAACGCTTCAGCAGCGCACCGCCCTGCTTGGTGTGCGTGACTTCCGGATGGAACTGCACGCCGTACCAGCGCCGATCCTCGTTCGCCATCGCGGCGACCGGGATGCGCTCGGTGCGCGCGGTGACGACGAATCCCGGCGGAGCCGCGGAAACGTGATCGCCGTGGCTCATCCAGACATCGAGCGCCTGCGCGGGCGCATGATCGGTCAGGCCAGCGAGCAGGCGGTCAGGCGCGACGACTTCGACGCGCGTGTGCCCGAACTCGCGTGCATCGGCTGCCTCGGTCGCACCGCCGAGTTGCGCGGCCAGCGTCTGCATGCCGTAGCAGATGCCGAGGATGGGCAGTCCCGCATCGAACACGGCCTGCGGCGCCGACGGCGCATCGGTCAGCGTCGTCGATTCCGGGCCGCCAGAGAGGATGATGCCTTTCGCGCCGAACTTGGCGATCTCGGCCGGATCGTGATCCCAGGCCCAGATTTCGCAATAGACGCCGATCTCGCGCACGCGTCGCGCGATCAACTGTGTGTACTGCGCGCCGAAATCGAGGATCAGGATCTTGTCGGTGTGGATGTTCGGGGATGGGGTCATGGGGTTTCAGGTTCTCGTGCGCTTGGCGTCGTCGAGCTGCGCGTCGAGCAGCACATGTCGCGAGGCGGCAAAGGGATTGGCGCGGCTCCTTAGTAGTTATTTTCACTACTGTTCGACACAAGCACCCTTGAGCAACCCCGCATGTGGCCGGGCTGCCGACCACCGCCTCCGAATGGCGGCTCACTGCGTGCTAGATTCGATCAATCCAAGCGGTAATTCGGCGCTTCCTTCGTAATCGCCACATCGTGCACATGTGACTCGCGCACGCCGGCCGAGGTGATGCGTACGAACTGCGGCTTCGTGCGCATGTCATCGACGGTGGCGCAGCCGACGTAGCCCATGGCTGCGCGAAGGCCGCCGCTCAGCTGGTGCACGATATTGCGCAGCGGACCGCGATATGGCACGCGGCCTTCGATGCCTTCCGGCACCAGCTTGTCGGCGTCGCTCTCGTCGTCCTGGAAATAGCGGTCCTTCGAACCCTTCTGCATCGCGCCGAGCGAGCCCATGCCACGATAACTCTTGTACGAACGGCCCTGGTACAGCTCGACTTCGCCGGGCGCTTCTTCGGTGCCGGCGAACAGGCCTCCAATCATCACGCAGTCCGCGCCGGCGGCAAGCGCCTTGGCAATGTCGCCTGAATAGCGGATGCCGCCGTCGGCGATCAGGCCGACGTCGCTGCCCTGCAACGCCGTCGCGACCATATCGACCGCCGAAACCTGCGGCACGCCGACGCCGGCGACGACGCGCGTCGTGCAGATCGAACCCGGACCGATGCCGACCTTGACCGCATCCGCACCGGCATCGATCAGGGCCCTGGCGGCATCGCCGGTCACGATATTGCCGGCGATGAGGTCGATCTTCGGATAGTGCTTGCGCACCCAGCGCACGCGTTCGATGACACCGGCGGAATGACCATGAGCCGTGTCGACGATCAAGGCATCGACGCCGGCTTCGATCAGCGCGGCAACGCGTTGCTCGGTATCACCGGCGACCCCGACCGCAGCGCCGACGCGCAGGCGCTCGCGATCGTCCTTGCACGCGTTCGGGTTGTCGCGTGCCTTCTGGATGTCCTTCACCGTGATCAGCCCGCGCAGGCGGAACGCGTCGTCGACAACCAGCACTTTCTCGATGCGGTGCTTGTGCAGCAGAGCGAGCACTTCCTCGTCGGCCGCGCCTTCCTGCACGGTGATGAGGCGCTCCTTGCGCGTCATGATGTTCTTGACCGGATCTTCCGGTTTCTTCTCGAAACGCAAATCACGGTTGGTGACGATGCCGACCAGATGTTCGCCATCGACGACGGGTACGCCGGAGATATTGTGGGCGCGCGTGATCTGCATGACTTCGCGGATCGACGTCATCGGTCCGACCGTGATCGGATCGCGGATCACGCCGGCCTCGAACTTCTTGACCAGGCGCACTTCAGCGGCTTGGCGTTCGATCGACATGTTCTTGTGGATGATGCCGATGCCGCCGGATTGCGCCATCGTGATCGCGAGGCGCGCCTCGGTCACCGTGTCCATCGCGGCGGACACGATCGGCAGATTCAATCGGATGTTGCGGGTGAGACGCGTACCGAGATTCACGTCGCGCGGCAGCACAGCCGAATACGCGGGGACCAGGGAGACGTCGTCGAAGGTGAGGGCTTCGGAGAGTATGCGCATGCCCTATTTTACAGACTGTCGGGCGCTGCCGCTACTCGGCAGCGCTGCCTGCGCCATCGTGTCGCGCTGCCCCGGGCGACGTTTCCGCGGCGCGCGCCGCCAGCGCGGCATTCCAGCCGAATGCCTGCAACAAGCCCTGCCAGGCGGCATCGAGCGGCGCTTCCAGTCGGAGCGTCCGTCGAGTTGCCGGATGCACGACCTCGAGTCGCCACGCATGCAGCAGCAGCCGATGCACGCCATAGTGCTGGCGCAGCAGGCGGTTGTGGTCGCCGCGACCGTGACTGGTGTCGCCGAGCAGATGATGCGAGACGTGGTGGAAATGCCGGCGGATCTGCCGATAGCGACCGGTTTCCGGACTGACTTCCAACAGGGCGTAGCGCTGCTGCGAATAAAGGCCTGTCGCGATCGGTACTTCGATTGTCGCCAGTCGCCGCCAGCGTGTCAGCGCAGGCTTGGCTTCTCCGCGCAGGCTGGAACCTGACAGCGGGTAGTCGATCTCGCCCTGCTCGTCCGGCCAGCCGCGCACGACGGCAAGATACGTTTTCACGACTGTGCGCGCCATCAGCTGGCGGCCGAGATCAGCGGCGATTTCCTGCGACCGCGCCACCAAAAGTACGCCGCTGGTCGCGCGATCGAGTCGGTGCACCGCATGCAGGCGGCCGTCAACCTGCAGGCGCAGCCGATCCATCAGGTAGTCGTCGTCGCTGCCGATCAAGCGGCTCCGATGCACGGCGAGCGCATGCGGCTTGTCGACCGCGACGAGATGTTCGTCGAGATACAGCAGATCCAATGCGGCGGTGTGTTCCGTCATCGTGCGCGCGAAGGGCTCAACGTACGAGTGCCAGCGACAGCTCCGGCCAGTACGTGATCACCATCACCGCAGCGAACAGGATCAGGAAGAACGGCAGGGTCGCGCGGATCAGGGTCAGCACCGGCTTGTTGAAGCGCATGCTCGCGATGAACAGGTTCACGCCAACCGGCGGCAGGAAGATGCCAAGTTGCAGGTTGGCAAGGAAGATGATGCCGAGATGGATCGGATCGACGCCGTAGTGCATCGCTACCGGCAGCACCAGCGGCACCAGGATGATGATCGCCGGAAAACCTTCGAGCAGCATGCCGAAGATCAGCAGGAACACGTTCAAGATCAGCAGGAACATGCCCTTGCTGGTGATGCTGCCCTGGATGGCGGCGAAGAGTTTTTCCGGCACTTCGGCATCGATCAACCAGTTGGTCAGCGCCAGCGAGAAGCCGAGGATGATCAGGATCGCGCCGACCAGCAGCATGGCCTCGCGCGCAACCTTGGGAAGTTTGCCCAGTGGAATCTCGCGGCGGATCAGCACGGTCACGATCAGCACGTACAGCGCGGTCGCCGCGGCCGCTTCGGAAGCGGCGAGCTTGCCGGAATAGATGCCACCGAGAATCACGAAAGGCAACGGCAATTCCCACGCGGCTGCGCGAATCGACGCCAGCACCTCGCGGCCGCTGACCTCGCTGCGCGTGACACCAACCCGACGCGCATGCCAGATGCTGTAGATCGACAGCAGTACCACCATCAGCGCGCAAGGCAGCACACCGGCCTTGAACAGGGCATCGATCGTGACCGGCGGCGTCGTATGGAATTGCTGCGCGACGACGCCGTAGAGAATCAGCGGCATCGACGGCACCAGGATCAGACCGAGGCTGCCGGAAGCCGTCAGCAAGCCGAGAGAAAATCGTTCGCCATACTTCTGCTGCAGCAACGCCGGATACAGCACCGCGCCGAGGGCAATGATCGTCACGCCGGTCGCGCCGGTGAACGCGGTGAACATTGCGCACGCGAGTACCGCAACGATCGCAAGGCCGCCAGGCAGCCAGCCGAGCAAGGCGTTCGTCACGCGCACGAGGCGCTGCGGCGCCTGGCTTTCGGCCATCAGGTAACCGGCCAGCGTGAACAGCGGAATCGCGATCAGTGCCGGCATGTCGGCGAGGCGGTAGAACTCGACCGCCACGGCAACGCCTTCCTGCCCCGCCGCATGAAAACCGAGCAACGCGACCGCCGCGATCAGGGCGAACAGCGGCGCGCCGAGCGCCGCCAGCACGATCAAGGCGATGACAGCGAGCAGGATCACGGCAGCTCCGGCACCAGCGCCGGCAGGTCGGTGCGCGGCGGCAGGAACGCACGCAAGGCGAAACGTATGGCAAGCAGAGCGAAGCCAACCGGGATGATCGCCTCGATCAGCCAGCTCGGTATGCCGGCGATCGTGTTGTTGCCGCCGAAGTCGAGCTCGACCAAACCGTAGCCATACCAGGCCATCGTCGCCGAAACGGCCGCCGCGAACAGCAGCGTGACGATGCGCAGGGCGCGCCGCGCACCGCCGTGCACGAAATGCGCGAGCACGTCGAGGCCGATGTGCTTGTCGTCGCGCGCGGCCGCGAGCGCACCCAGCATCGCAGTCCACAACACCATCGCGCGCAGCAGTGGATCAGCCCAGGACAGACCGGTCTCGAAGAAATTTCGCAGCACGATTTGCGCACCGGCAAGCAGCACCATTGCCAGCACCAGCACGGCGATCAAGCCATTCTCGAAACGATCCAGCCAGCCGAGCGTGCCGCCGCGCGATTCGCTCACGGCGCCGATCCGCGCGCAGCGTTCAGCGCCGCATCGAGTGCCTTCTGCACATCGGGCGTGAACGCTCCGCGGCTGGACAGCTGCTTGTAGGCATCGGCGCCGAGGGTTTCCCAGTTCTTGCGTTCCGTATCGCTCGGCGCGGTGAACGTGATGCCCTGCTGCTGCAGTGCCGTGCGTGCTGACGCATTGTCGCTGCGCGCCTGCTTGTCGATGCGATCGAACGCACTACCGATCTGGTCGCTGACGACCTTCTGGTCCGGCGTCGAAAGCGCGTCGAATGACTTCTTGTCGATCGCGAGTTCACCGACGACGTAGATTACCGGCAGGTCGACGACATGCTTGATCTTGGTGTGCCACTGAAAAGCGATCGCGCCCGACGGCGTGTTCGCCGCGGTATCGATCAGGCCCGTCTGCAAGCTCGTATAGACATCCGACAGCGGCAGCGGTATCGGCGTTACGCCCGCGGCCTTGAACGTCGCCTCTGCGATCTCGTCGCCCTGAGGCACCCATACCTTCGCGCTCTTGAGGTCCTCGCGTGTCTTCAAGTCGCGCGTGCTCATCAGGTAGGCGAAGCCGCCACCGGTGATGCCGAGCAGTTCAAAGCCATTCTTGCGAAACTGTTCCTTCAGCAGCGGATCGACTTTCGCACGCACCTTGTCGACTTCATCCTGGTTGTGGAACAGGAAGGGCACCGTGTAGATCTCGGCGTCCTTGGCGATCACGCTGGCTTCGCCGCCGGTGAATGCACCCCCTTGCAACTGGCCGATCTTGACCTTGCGCAATACAGTCGCATCGTCGCCCATAACGCCGCCCGGATAGAACTTGAGTTCGACGCGGCCTTCGGTCTTGCTCTTGATTGCTTCCGCGCTCGCGCGCATCTCGGTCATCCAGCTGGTGCCGTCAGGCGCCAGCGTCGCGATCTTGAGGGTGGCTGCATGGCTCGAACCCGCAGCCAGGCCCAATGCGGCCAGCAGCAGACTTTTGCTCAGAATGTGCATCGTGTTCATTGCCTCTCCTTGAATTTGCGGTGTCCGTTCTCATTCGTTTCGGCAAACGCCGGTATCGCGTGCCTCAGCGAGCACGCAGAGGCTGGGCGGCGGTGTTCGTGGGGACGACAGACAGCACGGCAGTGCCGGCGGCCGGCGATTCTCAAAAGAAATCCTTGCCCGACTCCAGCAGCTTCTTTGCGCGCTGCTGCGCCAGTGTGTTGATCAGGGTCAGGCCGGGCGAGTGCGGATCGGCTGCGATCACTTCATTCAACAACTTGTCGTGCAGCTCCCTGTCGAACACGAGGCGCGCGTAATACTGCGCGTAGAGCACCCGCACCATCTGGTTCTTGTCGCCGGACAAAGCCAGCGCCTTCTCGAAATCCGCCCTGCCCTGTTCCGGCTTGCCGCCGACCGAGGCCGGGCGCAACGAAGCGAGCACCCCCAGATACATGTAGGGTTCGCCGCGCGCGTGGGTCGGATCGAGCGCGACCACGCGATCAAGCAGCGCTTCGACCTTCGGAATATCCGCGATCGCCTTCCAATCGTTGCTGTTGGTCTGGATGCGACCAACCCATGCGGACGCCAGCGCGTACAGGATCGGCACGTCATTTGCACCGGATTTCGCAACTTCGACCTGAAACGGCTCGAACGGCGCGTCCAGCTGTGCACACAGCGCCGTGATGCCGATGCAGGTCGCGCGCCGCGCGTAGTCGAAGCTGTGAGCCTCCAGACGCTGCGCGCGCTGCGGATCGTCGACGAAACCACCGGCATAGGAGTCGTACAGCCGCGAGCCGGCGATCAGCAGGCCGACGTTCTTGGGATCGCCCTGGATCAACCCGTCAATCAACAGCAGCCAGCTGGGCACCCCATCGCGCACGATCGCGACGTCGTCCTGATCGAGGATGCCGGCGCTGAGGCTGTCAGCGAATTTCTGGCTGGCACGATTGACGACGGTCGCGCAGCCGCCGACGGCCGCGACGGCCGCGACGGCGACGACAAAAAGAGAAAGGCGAACAAATACAAATAGGCGCATGACAGTCTGTCGGGCAATCAATCGAAAAAAGTTTCGGCGGCTTCCAGTGTGTTCTCCATCAGGGTCGCCACCGTCATTGGCCCTACCCCGCCTGGTACTGGCGTAATCCAGGATGCGCGCTGCGCCGCCGGCGCGAACTCGACGTCGCCAACGAGGCGCCCGTCGTCGAGCCGGTTGATGCCGACATCGATGACGACCGCGCCCGGCTTGATCCACTCGCCGCGCACGAGACCGGGACGGCCGGCCGCCACCACCACGATGTCGCTGCGGCGCACTTCGCTTTCAAGGTCCGCGGTGAACTTGTGACAGCCGGTGGTGGTGCAACCGGCCAGCAGCAATTCGAGGATCAGCGGTCGACCGACGTGATTGGAGACGCCGATGACGACGGCATTGCGCCCGCGTACCGGCCGATCGGTGTGGGCCAACAGGGTCATCACGCCTTTCGGCGTGCAGGGCCGCAGACCGCGCTGGCGCAGGGCGAGGCGACCGACATTCTCGGCCTGGAAGCCGTCGACATCCTTGTGTGCATCGATGCGGTCGATCATCGCGGTCGCGCTGATGCCGGCAGGCAGCGGCAGCTGCACGAGAATGCCGTGGACCGCGGCATCGGCGTTCAGACGGTCGATCAGCTCGAACAGTTCGGCCTGTGAGGTCGACTCCGGCAGATCAAAGTCGAACGCGCGAAATCCGACATGCGTGCAGGCGCGCCGCTTGTTGCGCACGTACACCGCCGACGCCGGATCATGGCCGACCACGACGACCGCAAGCCCGGGCACGCTCTTGCCGGCCGCGATGCGTGCCTGCACGCGCGCGGCGACACCATCGAGCACTTCATCGGCGATGCGGCGTCCGTCCAGCAGTCGGGCAGCCATTGGGGTTCCAGCGGGAAACGGGCATTATCCCACGCCTGCGCTGAATCGCTCAAACTTAGGAGATCATCGCCCGCCAGTGCGGGGGTGGAGGAGATGGCAATGATCGACCTCACTACCGAACTCGAAGCGGCCGCGTTCCGCCGCCTGCTCGAGCACCTGCGCACGCGCGCCGACGTGCAGAACATCGACCTGATGATCGTCAGCGGCTTCTGCCGCAACTGCCTGGCGGACTGGTACCGCGAAGCGGCGGCCACGCGCGGCGTCGATATCGACAAGGATGCGGCGCGCGAACACGTCTATGGCGAACCCTTTGCGGAGTGGAAGGCCCGGCACCAGCCGGAAGCGACGCCCGAGCAACTGGCGGCGTTCGCGGCTGCGCAGAAAAAACACGGCTGACACGGGATCCTTCTCCACACGTCATCTTTCATCGCCGTGTTGGGTAATGGCGATCGCTCGTCTTCCCAAGGTTCGTTCAGCGCGGATCCTCCAACGAGAACGTCCCAGCCTCCTGGTCGTTCGCGAATGCCTCGGCGTAGCGGCCCCAGCTGACAATCGCGCGCAGCGTCTGGTTGGCGTCATCTTCGCCCATGTAATCCTCGAGCTCTTCGTGGAAACGCGTGGTCGGCGCGCGATGACCCGGCCGGTCGTCGAGCACGCGACGGATGTGCGCGGCGAGCGGCACATACGCGAGCAGATGCTGGCGAAAGATTTCCTTGCGCTGCTCGACCTCGGCTTCGGCGAAGCGCTGTCCCGCCGGGGTCAGGCGGATATCGCCTTCGGCAAGATCGGCCAGACGCAGCAGTTGCAACGTTTCGGCAATCGGCAGGATGTTGTCGAGCTGCAGGCTGCGCGCGACATCGGGCAGATCGGCCTTGCCCTTGAAAGGCGGTGCCGCGATCGCTTCGATCAGGCCCGACAGCAAGTTCGTCGAAATCGCCGGCAGCACCATGCCAATGCCAGTGCCCGGGAACAGGCCCTGATTGTCCTTGCGCGGCTCGCTGCTGCTCGTCGTCATGCGTGCGTAAATCGTATCGACGAGGGTGCGGAATGCAGGATCCTGACGGTTGCGCGGATACGGCAGATCGACGCGCAGCTCGCCGACGACACGCCCCGGGTTCGACGAGAACACCAGGACGCGATCGCACATCAGCACCGCCTCCTCGATGTTGTGCGTCACGATCAGCACGGCCTTGATCGGCATGCGGCCTTCGCACCACAAATCGAGGAAGTCGGTGCGCAGCGTCTCCGCGGTCAGCACGTCGAGCGCCGAGAATGGCTCGTCGAGCAGCAACAGATTCGGCCGCGTGACCAGCGCGCGCGCAAAACCGATGCGCTGACGCATGCCGCCGGAGAGTTCCTTCGGATACGCCGATTCGAAACCATCGAGGCCGATCAAGTCGATCGCCTTAAGCGCGCGTTCGCGCCGCTCGCGCGTCGCGATACCTTGCGCTTCGAGGCCGAGTTCGACGTTCTGCAGCACGGTCAGCCACGGGAATAGCGCGAAGCTCTGGAACACCATGGCGATGCCGTCAGCCGGGCCGTCAACCGGTTCGCCGCGATAGAGCACCTCGCCGGAAGTCGCTTCGCCGAGGCCGGCGATGATGCGCAGCAATGTCGACTTGCCCGAACCCGAGCGGCCGAGCAGGCCCACGATCTCGCGGCTCTTCAAGGTGAGATCGACATTGTCGAGCACCGTGCGCGGCTGACCACCCGGCGTCGGAAACGCCTTGAAGACGCCCTTCAGGTCAATGATCGTTTCGTCGAGGACGTAGCTCATGGCGGGCCTATGCGATGGGTCGAGCAGGATTGACCGATATCAATACTAAAAACAGGAAATGGAAAAATCAGAAGCGAAAAGGAAGAACAAAAAACAGCCATCAACACGTAGGACGTGAGGGACACGATGCAGAGGTTGAATCAATAATTTCCTTCTTCGTGTTCTTCGTGTTCAATCTTCTTTCGGCGATCTCCCGTCAAATGATACGCAAGCGGCGTTCGGCATATGCATACAGCGGTCGCCAGACGAGCCGGTTGAACGCAGTGACGAAGACCGACATCACCGCGATGCCCAGCACGACGCGCGGATAGTCGCCGGCATCGGTCGCCGCGGCGATGTACGAGCCGAGGCCGGCCGCGGTCAGATGCGTGTCGCCCCAGCTGACCGTTTCGGAGACGATGCTCGCATTCCACGAACCGCCCGAGGCGGTGATGCCTCCGGTCACGTAGTACGGAAAAATGCCGGGCAGGATCACGCGTTTCCACCACATCCAGCCGCGCACGCCCATGTTCGTCGCGACGTCGCGCAGATCGTTCGGAAACGTCGCCGCACCGGCGATCACGTTGAACAGGATGTACCACTGCGTACCGAGCACCATCAGCGGGCTCAGCCAGATGCCCGGTGCCGCGTGGAAATGCATGATCGCCACGACAGCGAGAGGAAACATCAGGTTGGCCGGAAACGCGGCAAAGAATTGCGCGATCGGCTGTACCCACTTCGTCCACGACGGACGCAAGCCGACCCATACGCCGATTGGCACCCAGATCAAACTGGCCAGCGCGATCAGAACGACCACGCGGATCAGCGTGAGACAGCCGAGGCCGAACACGTGCATGACCTCGCGAAGGTCCAGTTCGCTGCCGACAAAGCGAATCGTCAGCCACGCGCCGACCAGGCAGACCACGATCAGCAGCGCAATCCATGCGCGATCCAGCGCCGGTTCCGAAACCCGTATCGTTTTCCGTCTGCGCCGCCGCGGTATCAGCAGGCGTGCCGACGTCAGCCGTCGCAGCAAGGCCGCGAACGGGCTCCACACCGCCGCCACGAAGCGGCTCGAGCGCAGCATGCGCAGCGACCATGAAGTCGGCACGACCTGCCCGATCGTCTGTTCGAAGCGGAATTTTTCCGACCATACCGCGAGCGGCCGGAACACGATCTGGTCGTACAGCATGATGACGACGAGCATCGTGACCAGCGCCCAGCCGACCGCACCGAGATCGCGCGCGGCGATCGCGGTGGCAACATAGGAACCGAGCCCGGGCAGCATCGCCTCGTGCTTGCCGACGCTGATCGATTCGGTCGCGACGACGAAGAACCAACCGCCGGACATCGACATCATCATGTTCCAGACCAGGCCCGGCATCGCGAACGGCACTTCGAGGCGCCAGAAGCGCTGCCAGCCGGACAGGCGGAAGCTGCGCGACGCTTCGTCGAGATCGTCGGGGATCGTGCGCAGCGACTGGTAGAAACTGAAGGCCATGTTCCAGGCCTGGCTGGTGAAGATCGCGAACACCGCGGCACACTCGGCGCCGAGTGCGCGGCCGGGAAACAGGGACAGCCAGAACACCACGGTGAACGAGAGAAAGCCGAGGATCGGTACCGACTGCAGTATGTCCAGCACCGGCACCAGCACCATTTCCGCGCGCCGGCTCTTCGCCGCGAGCGCGCCGTAGGTGAAGGTGAAAAGCAGGGATGCGAACATCGCCGCGAACATGCGCAGCGTCGTATACAGCGCATACAGCGGCAGGTGCGAGCGGTCCAGCGAAATCGCCGGCTGCTCGACCGAGGTCAACGGCACGTCCATGCCGTGCAGGCCGTACGCCGTCAGCACGAGCACGCCGAAGATCAGCGGAATCGCGACAAAGTCCCAGCGCCCGAGCGGCGCATTGCGCGAGATGACGCCGGGAATGATCTGCATCGGACGACCCTTTCCTGCAACCCTGAGCGCGCGGGGCGTATCCGGCGTTCGCCCATCGCCGGTTACAACCGCTGAAATTCAAAACGAACTACTTTCGATGACGCGCGTGTCAGTTTCATGAATCGAGACCGTCGCAGATCGCACTCGTGCAGGCAGCGGAGCCGACCTCCCCTAGCTGCTGCAGATCCGTGCGACGTCCTCGTAACCCGCGAACTGTGCATGCATGCCGCAGCCGGGGCAATCCGGGTCGCGTGGCAGACGCAATTCGCGGAACGTACCGGCCAGTGCGTCGTGGCAGAGCAGTCGCCCGACCAGCGTTTCGCCGATGCCGAGCAGCAGCTTCAAGGTCTCGCTCGCCTGCAACAGGCCGACGATACCGGGCATCACGCCGAGTACGCCAGCTTCGCTGCAATTGGGCGCCTCGGCAGCCGACGGAGGCTGCGGAAACAAGCAGCGATAGCACGGCGAATCGATGCGGCGCGGGTCGAATACGCTGACCTGTCCGCTGAAGCGGTGCACGGCGCCATAGACCAGCGGAATGTTCAAGCGCAGGCTCGCGGAGCTGAGCAGGTAGCGCGTCGGAAAATTGTCGGCGCCGTCGATGATCACGTCGTGATCGCGCAGCAGACTCTCGATGTTGGCCGCCCGCAAGCGCTCATTGACCGCCTCGACGCGCACGCCCGGATTCAGTGCATTCAACGCGATGCGCGCGGACTCCGTCTTCGCCATGCCGACGCGCGCGTCCGCATGCACGATCTGCCGCTGCAGGTTCGAGCGCTCGACATGATCGTCGTCGATCAAGGTCAGCGTGCCGACGCCGGCGGCCGCGAGATACAACGAGGCGGGGGCACCGAGGCCGCCGGCCCCGATCAGGACGACGCGTGCCTCGCCCAGCTTGCGCTGGCCGGCGACGCCGATCTCCGGCAGCACCAGGTGCCGCGCATAGCGCTCGGCGGAGTCGGCGTCGAGTGCGCCCTGCTCGACCGGCAGGCCCTCGCCTTTCCAGCGAGCGAAGCCCCCGCGTACGGAAAGGCTGTGCGTGTAACCGAGTTCGCGCAGTGTCTCGACCGCGAGCAGCGAACGCCGGCCGCTCGCGCAGATCGCGAGGATCTCGCGCTGCGGGTCGGGCGCGATTTCGCCGATGCATTGTTCGATGAGTCCACGCGCAAGCCCGATCGCGCCGACGGCGATGCCGGCAGCGCGCTCATCGTCTTCGCGTACATCGAGCAGCAGTGCACCGGCATGCTGGCGTACGAGCGCCGCGGCGGGTTCGATCTCGAGCGATTCGATATTCGGCAAGGCGATCACAGGCTCAGGACAATCCCGGCAACGGCAGCAGCTCGACGACGGCGCCGGCAGCGAGCTCGCGCGCGTCCTCCGGAATGAAGATCAGCGCGTCAGCCTCGGCGACGCCGCGCAACATGCCCGAACCCTGCTTGCGCAGCGCGGTCGCCCACAAGCCGCCGTCGTCGCGCGCTTCGAAGCTCGCACGCAGGAACTCGGCGCGGTCATGCTTCTTGGAAATCGCGTTGGCAAGCCGTGCCTTCCACGCGCGCGGTGCCGTTTCGCGGGCACCCTGCAAGGCCAGCAATGCCGGACGCACCAGCGCCAGGAAGGTGGCGATCGTCGATACCGGATTGCCAGGCAAGGCGAATACCAGCGCGCGACCGATTTCGCCGCACAACACCGGCATGCCGGGCTTCATGCGCACTTTCCAGAAATGCACTTTGCCGAGTTCGGCGACGAGGCCAGGCAGGAAGTCGGCCTCGCCGGCTGAAACACCGCCGCTGCTGACGATCATGTCGCAACGCTCGCCGGCATCGCGCAACGCTGCGCGTAGCGCATCGGGATCGTCGCGCAGATGCGCGATCGGCAACGGCTCGATGCCGACCTCGCGCAGAAGCGCGCCGAGGCTGTAACGGTTGCTGTCGTGGATCTGGCCGAAGCCCAACACCTGCCCAGGTGGCACCAGCTCATCGCCAGTGACGAACAAGGCGACGCGCGGGCGACGGGCGACGCGCGCATGCGTGAGGCCACAGGAAGCGAGCACGCCGAGGCGTGCCGGCGTCAGTCGCTCGCCCGCGCGCAGCGCGATATCGCCTGCGCCATAGTCCTCACCGGCGGGGCGGACGTTCGCACCGGCCTGCTCACCGGCGCGAACGACGACCGCGTCGCCGTCGACGCAAACGTTTTCCTTGACGACCACGCTATCCGCGCCCGGCGGTAGCGGCGCACCGGTGGTGATGCGGATGCATTCGCCGCGATGGCACTCAGGCGCCGCCGTCGCGCCTGCGAGCACGCTGCCGCCGAGACGGAAGCGGCGCTCGTCGCGTTGCGGCAGCTCGTCACCGTGCAACGCATAGCCGTCCATGGCGGAATTCGCGAACGGCGGCAGGTTGAAAGGCGCGATCAGGTCTTCGGCGAGCACGCGATCGAGCGCCTGTTCGAGCGCTACTGCCTCCGATGGCAGTCTGCGCGAAGCACAGAGCTCGAGCGCGCGACGCTGCGCCACGTCGACCGCCAGCCGAGTCGCGAATTCAGAGCTCGTATTCGGCGGCATAAGCAGCGAAATCCTCGGGCGTGTTGAGATTGCGAAACTGCTGGCGGCGATCGCTGAAATCAAGCTCGCACGCGCCAATCGCCGTCTGCCACTGCCAAACGCCCTGCCCCTTATCGACGGCCACCGCGGCGGATGCGGCAAGTTCGCAACGATACAGTGCAAACAAGGGCTGACGACGCTCGCCGTCGTGGGCGACAGCGGCCACCGACCCTTGTTCATGCGCGGCGGCGAAAAGGCGAGCGGCAAGATCGAGCGGCGGACGTGGACAATCCACCGGCAAGGTCAACAGCCAAGTGCTCCGGCACGCGTGCAATGCTGCCGCGACGCCGGCCAGCGGACCGCGAAAACCGTCGGCGTCATCGCGAATCGTCGCTGCGTAGCTTGCGTATTCATCGAGATGCCGGTTGGCGACGATCAGAGGCGCCGCCAGCCGAGCGTCTTCACGCATCGCAGCGACAGCATCGATGACCCAGGCGATCAGCGGCCGGCCACACAGCAATTGCAGTCCCTTGTCGCGTCCATCCAATCGGGTCGCCGCACCCCCGGCGAGAATGGCGAGCGTGATCGCTACCGCCGCCATCGCTGCAGGTCAGCGCTTGCCGCGCTTGGCGTTGCGGATCATGCGCGTGCGGCGACGCTGCTGGCCTTCGGTCAGCTCGTTGCGCTTGCCGGCGAACGGGTTCTCGCTGTCGCGGAACTCGATGCGGATCGGAGTGCCTTCGAGGCGGTAGCGCTTGCGGAAGAAGTTCTCCAGGTAGCGCGTATAGCCGTCGGCTATATGTTTGGTGCGCGAGCCGTGGATGATGATGGTCGGTGGATTGGCACCGCCGGGATGGGCATATTTCAGTTTCGGCGTGTGGCCGCGTGCCAGGGGCGGCTGATAAGCCTGGTAGGCGGCCTCGACAGCGCGCGTCAGTTCGGACGAAGTGAACTTGTGATTGGCCGACGCGTAGGCGCGGTTGACCGCCTTCATCAGTTCGGCAATACCGCTGCCATGCAGCGCTGAAATGAAGACTTGGCGTGCCCAGGTGGCGAACTCGAGCTTGCGCGACAACGACGCAATGCATTGCTCGCGCTGGTATTTGTCGAGGCCATCCCACTTGTTGACGGCGATGACGAGGGCACGGCCGGAATCGAGTACGTGGCCGATCAACGCGGTGTCCTGGTCGGCGACGCCTTCGCGGGCATCGAGCATCAGCACCGTGACGTGCGCCGCATCCACCGACTGCAGCGACTTGATCACGCTGAACTTCTCCAGCGCATCTTCCACGCGCGCGCGGCGGCGGATGCCGGCGGTGTCGATCAATGTGTAGCGCTTGCCGTCGCGCTCGAGTGCGATACGGATCGAATCGCGCGTCGTGCCCGGCAGCTCCGATGCGATCACGCGTTCTTCGCCGAGAAGGCGATTGACCAGGGTCGACTTGCCCGCATTCGGACGGCCGACGATCGCGACGCGGATGCCGTCGTCCGGCTTGGCCTCGAGCGGATCGACTTCCTGTTTGGGCAACAGCGGCAGGATCGCATCGAGCAGGGGCGTCATGCCACGGCCATGCGCGGCCGACACCGGGAACGAGGTCGCCACGCCCATCGCGGCAAACTCGGCCAGGGCGTTGTTCTCGTCGAGGCCATCGACCTTGTTGATGACCAGCAGCATCGGCTTGGCGGCGCGGCGCAAACGGTCGAGGATCGCGCGATCGGTCGGCATCAGGCCGTCGCGCGCATCGACCGTCAGCAGCACCACATCGGCTTCGTCGATGGCGAACTCGGCCTGGCGCGCAGTCTGGCCTTCCAGGCCCTGCGCGCCTTCGATCAGGCCGCCGGTGTCGACGACCACGAAATGCGGTGTGGCGAGACGGCACACGCCGTAGTGGCGATCACGCGTGACACCGGGCATGTCGTGAACCAATGCATCGCGCGTACGCGTCAACACATTGAACAGGGTCGACTTGCCGACGTTCGGGCGCCCGACCAGGGCAACAACGGGAAGCATCATGAGCTCCAAAGAAAAAACCCTCTCCGCCGAGTTGCGGCGAAAAGGGGTTTGCTGTCGGCGCGCTGGCTTCCCGCGGAAACGCCGGGAAAGCGCAGCTATTGCCGGGCGCGGTACGCGCCGATATGTCCCTTCACGTCCTCGACGTACAATGTGCCGTCGACGACCAATGGTGCGCCCTCGATCGGCTTCTTGCTGATGCGCTCGCGCGCGGCAAACTTGCCTTCATCGAGGGTCAGCCAGTGCACGAAACCTTCGACATCGCCCACGGCCACATACTTGCCCTGGATCGCCGGCGCGCTGAGCCAGCGGTATTTCAGCTGGTCCTGCTTCCACAGATTCACGCCGGTTTCGCGATCGAACGCCCAGACGTTGCCGTCCGCGTCTACGATGACGACCGTGTTGCCACTGACGGCAGCGCCGACGTAGCTCGACAAGTCGCGCTGCCAAAGCGGTCGGCCACTGTCCAGAGCGAGCGCCGCGACCTGACCGCGGTAACCGGCGGCGAACAAGGCCGAACCGTCGGAAACCAGATTGCCATCGATGTCCTGCAAGCGCTCGACTTCGGTTCTGCCTTCACCAGCCGACAGAATCTGCGACCACAATTCGACACCGTCCTGCAGTCGAATCGCGACGACATGACCATTGTCGAAGCCATCGTAGACGACACCGTTCGCAATCAGCGGCGCGGAATTGCCGCGCAGACTCAGCGCCGGCACGCTCTGGTCGAATACCCATTTACGCGCACCATCGGTCGCATCGAGGCCGGCGAGGCGGCCGTCATTGGTGCGCACGACAACGAGGCCATTGGCGAATGCAGGCGGCGCAATGACCTCGGACGTCATCTGCACATTCCAACGTTCCTTGCCGTCCTGCGCGGACAGCGCGTACAGCTGGCCGTCGAGGCTACCGACGAGGACGAGGTCGCCGGCGACGGTCGGGCCGCCGGACCAGCGCAGGGAGTTCTCGCCGCGCTTCCACCAGAACCAGCCGCCGGTACGCTTGCCGAGGCGCTGCTGCCACACCGTGCGCCCCGTCGCCGCATCGAACGCCTCGACATTGCCGTCAACGCTCGCCGCATACAGTCGGCCATCGCCTGCGCCCGGCGCCAGGCGCGCGCCGGAATCGCCGGCACCCTTGCCAATGCCCTCGTTCCAGACGCGATCCACTTGCGTCGTCGGCGTGAACTCGGTCAGTGGCGTTGGCGGTTCGACATTGTCTTTCTTGCCGAGGGTCTTCAGCCAGTTGCAGCCACTGAGTGCGACCGTCGCGGCAACCACGAGAATCAGGGAGCGTTTCATGAGCCGAGTTTCTCCTTCGCCGGCACGCTGTCCTTCGGCGCTGCCGCCGCGAGATTGTCGAGCTTCATCTGCACGAAGCTGCGGTTCGGTGCCTGCGGATCGAGATGCGTCAGCGCATCCTGGTACGCCGAGCGCGCGTCGTCGACACGGCCCAGCTTGGCCAGCGCATCGCCGCGAATCTCGCCAGCCAACGCCGTGAAGTCATCCTTTGAAACGCCATCGAGCAGCTTGATTGCAGCGTCAGCATCACCTTGAGCGAGCTTGACGCGGGCCAGACGCAAGGTCGCGAGCGCCTTCAATCCACTCATGCCGGCATGCTGCTGAGCCCAGTCGAGCGCGCTTGCTGCGGCGGCGAGATCGCCCTTCTTGCCTGCGATATCGGCCTGATACATCGCTGCGAATACCGCGTAGGCCGTATCCGGATAGTCCTTGCGCAACGCATCGGCGATCTTGCCGACATCGTCATCGCGCTTCGCCTCAGCGGCGTCACTGAGCGTTTGATACTGCGCTGCCGCCTGCGCGCCTTGACGCACGCGATGCGATTTCCACTGCTGCCAGCCGAAGATCAGAACGATACCCAGCGCCACACCGACCGCGATCGAAATCGCATTCTCGCGCAGCCACTTGCGGACGAGTTCACCTTGTTCGTGTTCGTCGAGAACGTCAAAAGCCATGCATTCACCTGATAGGACACGTCACAGCGCGAACGATCGCAATCGCGACCGTCCGGCAAGCGCGCAAGGTTAGCAGGAATCCGCCGCGGCGCGACCGGCAGTTGCCGGCGCGGGTGCGGAAGAGTTCAGGAATTGCGCGTCATTCGACGCGGCTGGCGCCGTTGCCGCCGCTGCCGAACAGCTTGACGTGAGCGACATTGCCGCGCTGGAACGGCGTGAGGTCGACGATGTTGCCGTCGGATCTCACTTCGGCGCCTTGCGCATTGCCAAGTCGTACGGTGACAGGCCCGTCGCTTCGATAGCTGCGATCACTGCCGCCCGGCACGATGCCGTATTCGAGCTTGCGCCCGTCGACACCCAGAATCTCGACCCAGCTCTGTTGACTAAGCTTGAGCTGCAGCACGTGCGCACCGGCACCGGCCGCGGGATGGGTGACCGTCGCCTCCGCGCCTGTGGCAGTCGCCGCAGACGCCGGCGAAGGAGTCTGCGCAGTCGTCGCGAATGGCGTCATCGATGCCACTACGGGAGCTTGCTCGGCGGATGGCACTGACGCTGGCGGGACATCGGCCGCAACGGCTGTCGCGACATCAGCCGCAGCGTCCTGCGACACGACGGCATCGGGCGCGGTTTGCGTGCCTGCGTGCAATGGCACGCTGACGGTCGACACCGGCGGATCAAGGGGTGTGGTCCGCGCAAGATTCTGCTCGAGTCCGCCGTGCGTCGCCAGCCATACGGCGGGCACGACGATGATGGCCGTGAGCACGAGATACGTCGCGCTGACCGAGTAGCGATCGAACAGATAGCGCGAGCGCGAAATCGTGCCGGTTGCAACCAGCGGCATCGGCTCGGTATGTGCTGCGGCGACCTGCGCGATGAGCGCCTCCGGTACACCGACCAGACGTGCATAGCTGCCGAGATAGCCACGCAGGAACACGCCTTGGTTGAGTCCGGCGTAGTCACCGGTCTCGAGGCGACCTATCAGGTTCACCGGCAGCTTCAGGCGAGCAGCGACATCGGCGAGGCTCCAGCCGCTTTGCTCGCGCGCCGCACGCAGCCGCTGCCCCAATGGCACGTCGACTTCACCCACAGGCTCAGCTGTCAGGTCGATCGCCTCACCCGCGACCTCCGGATTTCGTTCATTCGTATCGCTGGCCTCTACGGCTCTCATGACGTGCATTCCTCTGGACAATGACAGCATCAGCTGGCTGCCGCCTTCCTCATTCGCTCCACCGTCTTCGCGCACGTCGATTGCGTGCTCTTGCAAAGGCGGCTTCACCCCGTTTTTGGTGGCTGCAGACTGCCAGCCGTCGCTCGTGTTCATGACTGCCCCTGCACGCTCAACGAGCGTGCCTGTTCGGACTCCGGAAACGACTGCAGCAAGCGTCGCGTGTAGTCGCCTGCAGCACTGCCGTTGCCGAGCCTGAGTTCGATGTTGCGCCCGAGCAGCAAGGCATCAGGTCGCGGTTGCGAGGTCGCCTCGTAGCGCTGCATGAAAGCGCGCGCCTTGAAATATTCGCCCTTGTCGTAGAGCACCGACGCGAGCTGGAAAAGCGCCTCGCCACCGTTCGGGTTCTTGTCCAACGCCAGGCGCAGCCTTCTTTCGGCCTCCTCGCGCTTTCCCGCGTGCAACAGGCAGGTGCCCGAATTGGTCAGCGCGACCGCGGGTGTCTGGTAGAACGGATCGGTGATCGCACGATCGAAATAAGCTTGCGCCTCGTCGTAGCGACCGAGCTTGCACAGGAAGGTGCCGTAATTGTTCTGTTCGGCTCCGCTCTTCGGCTTGAGCTGTGCGGCGCGCTTGTAATGCACTTCGGCTTGAGTCGCATCGCCGATCTGTTCATACAAGACAGCGAGCACGGTATGCGCATTCACGAAATCAGGGTCGAACGTCAACGCCCTGTTGAGTTTTTCCTGGGCCATCTCGAGCTTGCCCTGGCGCAGGTAGGTCTGACCGAGCTCGGTGTGCACGCGCGCCGCTTCCTGCTTCTGCGTCGCTGCGTCTTCCTTCTTAACGCCCGACTGTGCAGCGCCACCACAGGCGGTCAGCAGCGTGAACGACGCTGAAAGGGCGAGCGCGAACAGGACTCGCTCAAGCCGCATCGGCCACGCTCCCCTGCTCGAGCTTGCGCCGAAATTCCGCCTGCCGCCGCGTGCGGTCCATCACCTGACCCTTGAGCTGGCCGCAGGCGGCGTCGATATCGTCACCGCGCGTGCGACGCACCATCGTGAGTACATCCGCATCCAGCAGGATCTTCTGGAAAGCACGAATCACGTCCTCATCGGAGCGCTCGAAGCGTGTGCCGTGGAACGTATTGAACGGAATCAGGTTGACCTTGGCCGGCAGCTTGCGCATCAACTTGATCAACTGGCGCGCGTGCTCGGGCTTGTCGTTGACGCCCTTCAGCATCGTGTATTCAAAGGTGATCGAGGTGCGCGGTCGCCGTTCGGCATAGCGCGCGCAGGCGGCCAGCAGTTCGGCGATCGGATACTTCTTGTTCAGCGGCACGAGCTCGGTGCGCAGTTCGTCGTTAGGTGCGTGCAGCGAGACCGCGAGCGACACGTCACTGCAAGCGGACAACTTGTCGATCATCGGCACCAGGCCGGCAGTCGACAAGGTGACGCGCTTGTTCGCAAGACCGAAGCCCAGATCGTCACGCATCACGCTCATCGCAGTGACGACGTTGTCGAAGTTCAGCAGCGGCTCGCCCATGCCCATCATGACGACATTGGTGAGCTTGCGCTGATGATGCGGCACGTTGCCGAGGTGCTTCGCCGCGACCCAGACCTGGCCAATGATTTCGGCGGCCGACAGATTGCGATTGAACCCCTGCGTCGCGGTCGAGCAGAACTGGCAGTTGAGGCCGCAGCCGACCTGCGAAGACACGCACAGCGTGCCGCGCGAGGTTTCCGGGATGAAAACCGCTTCGATCGCGTTGCCGCCGTCCATGCCGAGCAGCCACTTGTGGGTGCCGTCGACGGCCTGTTTTTCGAACAGTGTATTCGGCGGCACGATCTCGGTTGCTTCGGCCAGCTTGTCGCGCAGCGCTTTGCCGACATCGGTCATTGCCGCAAAATCGGTGACGTGGCGATGATAGATCCACTTCATCACCTGATCGGCGCGATACGGCTTCTCGCCGAGCTGCGCAAACAGCTCACGCAGCCCAGCACGATCGTAGTCGAGCAGATTGGCCTTGGCCGTCGTCACCGGTTGCGATCCTCGTGCATTCGATGCTCAGCGCGGGCAGAGTTCGGTTTCAGCGAAAAAGTATGCAATTTCAACTCTTGCAGTTTCGACCGCGTCCGAACCATGGACCGCGTTGGCATCGATCGAATCGGCGAAGTCGGCGCGGATCGTGCCCGCGGCAGCCTTCTTCGGATCGGTCGCGCCCATCAGGTCGCGGTGCTTGAGTACGGCGTTGTCGCCTTCAAGCGCCTGGATCATGACGGGGCCGGAAATCATGAAATCGACCAGCGCCGCAAAGAACGGACGCTCGCGATGCACCGCATAGAAACCCTCGGCTTCCTTGCGCGAAAGATGCTTCATCTTCGCCGCGACGATGTTCAAGCCAGCTTTCTCGAAACGGGAATAGATTTCACCGATGACATTCTTGACGACTGCATCCGGCTTGATGATGGAAAGGGTGCGCTCCAGCGCCATTGCCGTGGGTCTCCGTGGGGAAGGGTTTCGAGGGAACGACAGAAGCTGTCGTTATAACGCCAAATCCGCGCCAATCCGCGGGCTTAGCTCACAATATCGCAAAGGATTCTAGCTAATTTTCGCGGAATTTGACACCCGCGGTTTGACCGGGCCAGCCGGCTACCCTACCATTCAAACGATCGTTTGATTACCGGTCACCGACCTTGCCCGCTGTCCAACCGAACTTCTCGACCAGAGAACGCATCCTCGGCGTCGCCGAAATGCTGTTCGCGCGGCACGGGTTTGCCGGGGCCTCGCTGCGCCAGGTCACGGCGGCGGCAAAGGTCAATCTCGCCGCGGTGAACTACCATTTCGGTTCGAAGGAAAGCCTGATCGAGGAAGTGTTTCGGCGCCGGCTCGACGAACTCAACCGGCATCGTCTGGCCGCGCTCGCCGACGTCGAAGCCAATCCGGCACGCGAACTGGAAGACCTGCTAGGCGCTTTCGTGCGCCCTGCCCTTGAGCAATCGATGGACAGTGCCGGCGGCGCTGCTTTCGTGCGCGTGCTCGCGCGCGCTTACGCCGAGCACGACGAGCGCCTGCGCCGATTCCTGTCCGATAACTACGGCCATGTGCTGCGCGAGTTCGCCGGCGCGTTCTTGCGGTTGCTGCCACACCTGGAAAAAGAGGAACTCTATTGGCGGCTGGACATCGTCGCCGGAGCCCTTACTTACGCGATGGCGGACTTCGGCCTGATCAAACGCAAGAATGATGTGAGCGAACAGAGCCACCGGGAACACACTGCACAGCACCTGATCCGATTCGCCGCAGCGGGTCTGCGTGCGGCTTGATTCGTGCGAACGCCCAAAAATCCTTCCATGAGGTTTGAATGAGCAATCCCCAGCTTCGTATCCGAAAGGCGGCCGTGCTCGGCGCCGGCGTGATGGGCGCGCAGATCGCGGCACATCTGGCCAACGCCAATGTCGAAACCCTGCTGTTCGATCTGCCCGCGAAGGATGGCGATAAGAGTGGCATTGCCATCAAGGCGATCCAGAACCTCGCCAAGCTCTCGCCCGCTCCGCTCGCCGAAAAATCGAAGGTTGCCGGCATAACGCCGGCCAACTATGACGAGCACCTCGAAGCGCTGCGTGGCTGCGACCTGATCATCGAGGCGATCGCCGAGCGGCTCGACTGGAAGCTCGACCTTTACAAGAAGATTGCCACGTATCTATCTGATTCTGCAGTTATTGCCAGCAACACATCCGGGCTTTCGATCAACGCGCTGGCGGAGGCGTTGCCACTCAAGCTGCGGCCACGCTTCAGCGGTATCCACTTCTTCAACCCGCCGCGTTACATGGACCTGGTCGAGCTGATCCCGGATCACCAGACCGACCGCACCGTGCTGGCTGGCCTCGAAGCGTTCCTGACCACGACGCTTGGCAAGGGCGTCGTGTACGCCAAAGACACGCCCAACTTCATCGGCAACCGTATTGGCGTGTTCTCGATCCTCGCCACGATGCATCACACCGCTGCGTTCAAGCTCGGCTTCGATCTCGTCGACGCGCTGACCGGCCCGGCCATCGGGCGCCCGAAGAGCGCGACCTACCGTACCGCCGACGTGGTCGGCCTCGACACGATGGCGCATGTGATCAAGACAATGGCCGACACGCTGCCGGCCGATCCCTGGCACGCACACTTCAAGGCGCCGGCGTGGTTGAGCGCGCTGATCGAGAAAGGCGCGCTCGGCCAGAAGACCGGCGTCGGCATCTACCGCAAGGTCGGCAAGGACATCGTCGTGCTCGATCTGGCACGCCAGGACTACGCGCCATCGACCGCGAAGCCTTCCGACGAGGTGGCTGCCCTCCTCGCGATCAAGAATCCCGCCGAGAAGTTCGCCAAGCTGCGCGCTTCGCAGGATGCACAGGCGCAGTTCCTCTGGGCCGTGTTCCGCGACCTGTTCCACTACAGCGCCTTCCATCTCGCCGATATCGCCGAGACCGCGCGCGATATCGATTTCGCGATCCGTTGGGGCTATGGCTGGAAGCTCGGTCCACTCGAGACCTGGCAGTCGGCCGGTTGGCGCGAGGTCGCAGGCTGGATTGCCGAGGACATTGCGGCCGGCAAGGCGATGAGCAGCGCGCCCCTGCCGTCATGGGTCGGTCAGATCGATGGCGTGCATCACGCGGCAGGCTCGTATTCGCCGCACAGTGGCAAGGACGAGCCCCGTTCGCATCACCCGGTCTACAAGAGACAACTCTTCCCGGACGCACTGATCGGCGAGAAGTTCGATACCGGCACGACCCTCTGGGAGAACGACGGCCTGCGCCTGTGGCACCTCGGCGACGATATTGGCATCGTCTCGTTCAAGACCAAGATGAATACAGTCAACGACGCCGTGCTCGACGGTCTGCAGCGCTCGCTCGACGAGGCCGAGAGGAATCTCAAGGGTCTCGTCATCTGGCAGAGCGGCGACGCGTTTTCGGCCGGTGCCGACCTCAAGGGCATGCTCGGCTTCGTGCAAGGCGGCCAGGTTCCTCGTCTCGAAGCGATGATCGCCAATTTCCAGGCCACCAGTTTGCGTGTGAAATATGCGCTGGTGCCGGTCGTCGCGGCGGTGCGTGGACTTGCCCTCGGTGGCGGCTGCGAACTGCAGATGCACAGTGCGCGAACGGTGGCTGCGCTCGAAAGCTACATCGGCCTGGTGGAAGCAGGCGTTGGTCTGCTGCCGGCGGGCGGCGGCCTAAAGGAGATCGCCGCGCGAGCGGCACAGCGTGCGACCGACGGCGACCCGTTCCCGGAGATCAAGCGCCTGTTTGAAACCGTCGCAATGGCGAAACTATCCGGTAGTGCGCTCGAGGCCAAACAGATGGGTCTCCTGCGCGAGAACGATATCGTGGTGTTCAATCGCTTCGAGCTGCTGTACGTCGCGAAAGCGACCGCAGCCGCGCTGGCCGATTCCGTCTATCGTCCCGCCCTGCCGCCGCGCGACCTCATCGCCGCTGGCGATGTCGGTACGGCGACCTTGAAGATGATGCTGGTCAACATGCTCGAGGGTCGTTTCATCTCTGCACACGATTACGAGATCGCCAGTCGCATCGCCGACGTGCTCTGTGGCGGCGTGATCGAACGTGGCTCGCTGATCGACGAACAGTGGTTGCTCGATCTCGAGCGCAAGCACTTCTTCGAGCTCGCGCAAATGCCGAAGACGCAGGGGCGCATCCAGCACATGCTGGCGACGGGCAAGCCGCTGAGAAACTGATAGTCGGGAATGGGAATCGGGAATGGTCGCAAAGACACGGCTGCGGCCTTACCGATTCTCGATTCTCAATTTCCCATTCCCGCTAGAGGAACGCGCTTCATGACCCAGCAAATCCAGGACGCCTACATCGTATCCGCCGTGCGCACGCCGGTCGGCAAAGCGCCGCGTGGCGTGTTCCGCAATACCCGCCCCGACGATCTGCTCGCTCACGTGATCCGCGCCGCGATCGCGCAGGCGCCTGGCATCGACCCAGCGCGCATCGGCGATGCGATTATCGGCTGCGCAATGCCCGAGGCCGAGCAAGGCATGAATGTCGCACGCATCGGCGTACTGCTGGCCGGTCTGCCAAACACGGTGCCCGGCGTGACGATCAATCGCTTCTGCTCGTCCGGCGTGCAGGCAATCGCGATGGCGGCCGACCGCATCCGCCTCGGAGAAGCCGACCTGATGCTCGCCGGTGGCACCGAAAGCATGAGCATGGTGCCGATGATGGGAAACAAGATCGCGATGAATCCGGCCGCGTTCGTCGACGACAATGTCGCGATCGCCTACGGCATGGGCATCACCGCCGAGAAGGTCGCCGAACAGTGGAAGGTGAGTCGCGAGGACCAGGATGCGTTCGCGCTCGCCTCGCACCAGAAAGCGCTCGCCGCAACCGCGAGCGGTGAGTTCAAGCACGAGATCGCACCGTATACCCTGGCCGATCACTATCCCGATCTCACCGCGCGCGCGATCCGCGATGACGTGCGTGTCATCGCGAACGATGAAGGCCCGCGCAAGGACACCAGCCTCGAAGGCCTGGCCAAGTTGAAGCCGGTATTTCGCATGGACGGCAGCGTGACCGCCGGCAATTCCTCGCAGATGTCCGATGGCGCCGGTGCATTGCTGCTCGCCAGCGAGCACGCGATCAAAGCCTATGGCCTGACGCCAATAGCGCGCTTCGTCGGCTTCGCCGTCGCCGGCGTGCCGCCGGAGATCATGGGTATCGGTCCGATTGCAGCAATCCCGAAGGCGCTCAAGCAAGCGGGGCTCAACAAGGATCAGCTCGACTGGATCGAGTTGAACGAGGCGTTCGCCGCGCAATCGCTCGCAGTGATTCGCGACATCGGCCTCGACCCGGCGAAGGTCAATCCACTCGGCGGCGCCATCGCGCTTGGTCACCCGCTCGGCGCGACCGGCGCGATCCGCGCGGCCACGCTGATCCACGGCCTGCGTCGGCGCAAGCAGAAGTACGGCATGGTGACGATGTGCATCGGCACCGGTATGGGCGCGGCGGGAATCTTCGAGGCGCTTTGAGCGGCCACTCGCGCTGTCCGTCGCGCTCGCAGCGAGCGCGGCGCGGCAGATGCCGTTGTCCAAGAGCGGTGCCGGCCGCTACCAACAGCGTCGCATGAACGCGCGTGCGCCCTCGCAGGACTGCATTGGCGTAACCGTTCGCGCAGGAAATCGGCGCCGCGCGATGGCGCGCATCCGATGCGGCCCAACCTTCAGGCGAGCCGCGTGCCGTTCGGCACTGGCCGCTCGATCGTCGTGATGACGACGCCGGCATCGGTAGTGAATCCGGTCAGCAGGAACTGCGAACGGAACGGACCGATCTGTTTCTCCGGGAAATTGATCACTCCGACGATCTGACGCCCGACCAGCTGCTCTGGCGTGTACAGCGCGGCGATCTGCGCGCTGGTCTTCCTCTCCCCGTAAGGCCCGAAATCGACCCACACCTTGTACGCCGGCTTGCGCGCTTGCGGAAATGGCTCGACGCGCCGGATCGTGCCGGCGACCGTCAGCACCTTCTCGAAATCGGCCCAGCTGATCGCAGCACTTTCGTCACTCATCATCGGTTCTTTTCCGTGGAAGCTGCGGGCGCTGCGCGACTGAGCCCAACCTGGACCCAGCCAAGGTTGATGCCAATCTGCGTCGCCTCGGGATTCGCCCACGCATAGGCGAGACTTTGCCCGCTGGCATCCTCGATCACGGACAGCTTCAGCACCGGCACGTTGCCGTCGCGATAGGTCAGGCGCTCCAACGTCAGCGAGTAGCCCGACGCTTTGCCATCACGCCAAGTCAGCGCCACGCGGCCACCCTCGTTGCCGAGCTGCGTGCTGCGATTCATATGCCAATCGTTGTTGGCTGGCGCTTTCGAACCGGCGCCGTTGATCGCGGCCCAGCCGCTGAAAACCTGCACTTGGCGCAAGTCGGCGCGCGCGAGTGGACCGCGTGCCTGGTCCGCATACAAGCGCGCATGCAGCCACTCGCCTTCGCGCTCGATCGCGACAGGCAACAACGCAGTCTGCGCGCCGAGCCCGGGCGCGAGCGTCGTGCACGCCGCAATGTCGGCAGCGACATGCAAGGCGAGCGGCGTGATCGTCCCGCGCAAGGCACAGGCATTGAGGGCGATCCACTGCTTGGGATCGAATGCTCCTGCATTCGCCATCGCTGACGCGTCCATCGCGCGATGCGGCAGCAGGAAGGCTGCGGCATCGCCGGCACCGACACGCTGCATCGCCCACACCGCATCGACCGATGCCGCCGCATCGAGGTGAACCCGCCAGATCGACCAGTCCGCCTGAGGTGTCGGCTCGATCGTGAGGACGACGTGCGGCGGCGCGCCGCTGGCCGCTTTCTCGCTGACCGACCAGACTTGCTCATGATTGTCGAAGATGCCTTCGAACAAGGGCCCGCTTGCCGGCGAAGCCGCTCGCGCAGGACCGTTCGCCGTCCGCGGCGAAGCCACGTGTTGCAGGCTCTGGCAGGCTGACAGTGCCAGCAACGCCGCGAAGATCGTCCATTTGCTGCTCATCGTCGAAGCATAGCAGCCGCGATGGGCGCAGCGATTCGGCGACGGACGGCAGCAAGCGCACCGCGCGCCTTCGCTATAGTGATCGAGTGCGGGGGAATCCATGAATCACGAAATCCTGCGCGCCGATATTCGCCTGCGACGAGTCAGCTTGGCGGTATTGGTGCTGGCGACGGTGGTCGCGCTGATCCTGATGTTTGTTTTCCGACATTGGCTGGCGCGGACGACCGCTTCGATGCCGACGGCACAGCTGGTCGCGCTGTTGCGGCTGTGGATCGCCAGCGCGCTGGTTGCCTGCGGCGTGTGTTTGCTCGTGCTCGCCGGTTACGCCGCGCGACTTGCGCGGCGCATCGCCGACCAGGGGCGCTGGCCACTGAACGGAGCACGCGTGCTGCAGGACACACCGATTCGCCGCAATGGCGAAGCCGCGAAGTTCGCCAAAACGATGAATATCGTGGCGGTGCTGCTGATGATGCTGGCCATCGGCGTTGCCGCGCTGAGCTGGCACCTGTTCGGCGCCCCGCTTTGAACGAAGGCGCTTAAACGCGCGCCAGCGCGGCGTCGAGATCCTCGATCAGCACGTCCGCCTCTTCCAGCCCGACCGACAGGCGTACCAGACTGAGTGGAAGACCGCCGCCGGATCGCAACGGTGCGTCCGCCGGAAACACCGCGCAGACCGGGAACGCAAGCGACTCGTAGCCGCCCCACGACACCGTCATCAAGAAACGCGTCAGCCCATCGCAGAAGCGTTCGACCGCAGCGACGCTGTCGGCGTCGAGTTCGATGGTCAACAATCCGCTGGCACCACGCAGCTGGCGCTCGCTCAAGGCCAGTTGTGCGTTGGCGGCGGCATGCGGCGAGTACACGCGACGTACGCGCGGATGCGCTTCCAGGAAAGCGAGCAAAACTGTCGTCGTCGCAGCGATCCGTTCGAGACGAATCGGCAACGTGCGCAATCCGCGGATGATCAGCCAGGCATCGTTTGGCGCGAGCATCGCACCCAGAGTCATGTAGGGGCCGCGGAAAATCTGCCGGATCAGCTCGGCGCTGCCGCAGAGCGCACCGGCGAGGACATCACTGTGACCGTTCAGATATTTCGTCGCCGAATGCGCGACGAGGTCGATGCCGAGTGCGATCGGCGACTGGTTCAGCGGCGTGGCGTAGCTGTTGTCGCACAGCGTGAGGATGCCGCGCGCGCGCGCGATGGCGGCAACCGCAGCCAGATCCTGTTGCTCGAAGGTCATCGAGTTAGGACTTTCGAGCACGATCAGTCGCGTGTTCGCGCTCAGGGCGGACTCGATATTCGCCACATCGGTGCCATCGACGAAGCTCGTCGCGACGCCGAGGCGGCCGAGCAGATCGCGCAGCAGCGTGCGCGTCCAACTGTACGGACGAGCAACACAGACGACGTGCGTGCCGCCTGCAACGCACGCGATAACGCCGGCTGCCATTGCGGCGGCACCGCTGCCGAACATCAGGCAGTCCTCGGCACCTTCGAGCGCGGCGACCTTCTTTCTGAGGATCTCGACGGTCGGATTGTTGCCGCGCGTGTAGACATGGGCGCCGAGCTCGTCGCGAAAACCAGCACGCATGCTGGCGACGGTCGGGAAGGCGAAGATCGACGACTGCACGATCGGTGGAGCGACCGCACCGAAGTATCGCGCGCGCTCCTCGCCCAGGTGGTTCAGGATCCAGCTCAGATCCACCGGTGTCCGCCTGTCGCTCAGATCTTCGCGATCAATTCGCGTACCGCAGGCGCCAGTTGCGGATCTTCCAGCGCCATGTGCAACGTCGCCTGCACGAGGCCGAACTTATTGCCGCAATCGAAGCGTGTGCCGATGAAACGGTAGGCCAGCACCGGCTGTTCGGCAAGCAGCGTTTCGATCGCATCAGTCAGCTGGATTTCACCGCCAGCACCTGGCGTGGTTTTTTCCAGCAGTTCGAAAATACGTCCCGGCAGCACATAACGACCGACGATCGCAAGATTGGACGGCGCCACCTCGGGCTTCGGCTTCTCGACCACCAGCCTGATTCTGGCCGCGCGTTCGGATACCGGCGTCGCATCGACGATCCCGTACTTGTCCGTCTGCGCACGCGGCACTTCTTCCACCGCGATGACACCCGCGTTCTCCGCCGCAGATAACTCGGCCATCTGCCGCAATGCACCGGGGCCATCGCCGGTCCAGATCAAGTCGTCGGGCAGGATCACGCCGAAGGGCTCATCACCGACGACTGGCTTCGCGCACAACACCGCGTGGCCGAGACCGAGCGCTTCGGGCTGCGTCACGAACACGCAGCGCACATGCGGCGGCAAGGTGCCCTGAACCATCGCGAGCAGTTCCTTCTTGCCCGACTGCGCGAGCTTGGCCTCGAGTTCGTAGGCCTTGTCGAAATAATCGGCGATCGCATGCTTGTAGCGGTTCGTCACGAAGATCAGCGTGTCAGCGCCAGCATCGACGGCCTCATCGACGGCGTACTGGATCAGCGGGCGGTCGAGCACCGGCAGCATCTCCTTGGCGACGACCTTGGTCGCCGGCAGAAAGCGCGTGCCGAGTCCGGCCACCGGAAAGACGACTTTTCGCAAACGTTGGCTCATTCCCTATCCTTATTTGGCCCTGCCTAGCGTGTGCCGAAAGCGACCACTACACCATCGCCCGCGGTGCCACCGACGGCGAACTCCGGCAGCAATTGATCGAGAATCCGGCGCAGCGACTCCTCGTCGAACTCGCGTACCGCGAGCTCGCCATGCCGCAGTTGCGCGGCCAACAGGCTCCACGCCATGCTGCGCGGCTGCGCCAGAAAGATTTTCGCATGCGCGGTGTCGCTGTACTGCTCCTGCGGGTGGAACAGTTCCTCGAACAGTTTCTCGCCGGGACGCAAGCCGGTGTAGACGATCGCGATATCGTCACCCTCGTGTTTGCCGGCAAGGCGGATCATCTGGCCGGCGAGATCGCGTATCTTGATCGGTTCGCCCATGTCGAGCGCGAAGACTTCGCCACCATTGCCGAGCACCGAAGCCTGCAGGATCAACTGGCAGGCCTCGGGAATCGTCATGAAATAGCGCGTGATCTCCGGATGCGTGACGGTCACCGGACCGCCGGCGCGGATCTGCTCGCGGAAGCGCGGCACGACTGAGCCGGCCGAATCGAGCACGTTGCCGAAGCGCACCGTGATGAAACGCGTTTCGGACTGCTGCGCGAAATTCTGGCAGAACAGCTCCGCGACGCGTTTGCAGGCGCCCATCACGCTGGTCGGATTGACCGCCTTGTCGGTCGAAATCAGCACGCAGCTGTCAGCGCCATGACGATCAGCCGCCTCGGCGACGACCTTCGTCCCGAGTACATTGTTGCGGAAGGCCTCTCGTATCTGTCCCTGCAGCAGCGGCACATGCTTGTAGGCGGCTGCGTGGAACACCACTTGCGGTCGTGATTCGGCGAACACGCGCTCGCAGGCGACGGCGTCGCCGCAATCGCCGATACGTGCGTTGAACAGCAGATCCGGATAGTCGCGGCGCAGTTCCTGCTCGATCGTGTAGAGGTTGTATTCGGACAGTTCGAACACGGTCAGCGACTCGGCGCCGAGGCGCGCGACCTGGCGGCACAGCTCCGAGCCGATCGAACCACCACCACCTGTCACCAGCACGCGCTTGCCTGCCAGCCGCGTGCGGATCGCCGTCCAATCGAGCTGAACCGGTTCGCGCCCGAGCAAATCCTCGATCGCGACTTCCTTCAACTCATTGAAACTTGATCGGCCGGAGACGACATCCTCGAGTCGGGGTACCGTGCGGAACGGCAGATCGCAGGCTTCGCACAGTTCGACCGCACGACGCATCTGCAGCTTGGTCGCTGCCGGCATCGCGATGACGATCATTTCGGCTGCGGTTTCGCGCGCCAGCGGTGGCAACTGGTCGAGCGTGCCGAGCACCGGGATACCGTGCAGGCGCGAGCCGCGCAGCTGCGGGTTGTCGTCGAGGAAACCGACCGGTGCGTAGCGGTTCTCGCGGCGCAGGTCGCGTACCAGCGCCTCACCGGCCTTGCCTGCGCCGAGCACGAGCACGCGCTGACTCGGAGTGCGCGTGACGAAGTCGAGGCGGCTGTCCTTCCAATAGCGATACAGCAGACGCGGCCCACCGAGCAGCACCGCGAGCACGAGCGGATAAATCGCCAGCACCGTGCGCGGCACGGTAACCAGGCGGTTGTACAGGAACAAGGTGATTGCCGCCGCGAACGCACCGAGCACGCAGGCGCGGAAGATGTTCCATATATCCGGCACGCTGGCGAAGCGCCAGAGGCCGCGATACAAGCCCGTCCACCAGAAGATCAGGCCTTGCGCGGCAAGCACCAGCCAGACTTCGGCATCGAACAGCGAAACCGGCGAAGGATTCTGCGCAAACGACCAGCGCACCACACTGACCAGGGTCCACGCCACCCACACCATCACCATGTCGTGCGCGACGACGGCGAGGCGCGGATGGATGCCGGCGATTGTTCTACGCAGCAGCATGACGCCCCCGCTTGCTGACAGCCACGAGGCAGGCGCGCTTGCCGACACACCAGGTAACGACTGCGAGCACGTAGACGGCGGCGGTCGCGCCGATCCCGAACGATGGCAATGCCTCGAGCGACGGCCCTTGCGATGCGGGCAAACGATTCATCCAGCCAATGACAGGCAACACGATCAAGAGGTTCCATCCCATATAGAACGCGACGACGCGCGCGTGCGAATGGCCGCAACGGACCAACCATTGGTACAGGTGTTCGCGGTGCGCACTATACCAACGGCGACCTTGCAGCATGCGCGAGAGCAAGGTGCAGGTCGCATCCGTGACGAAGGCGGAACACAGAACCAGTCCGCTCGCCGCCGCGATCTTCGGAGTTCCGATCTGCCACAGCACCGCTACTGCGATCGCGAAGCCGAGCACGCCGCTGCCAACATCGCCCATGAAGATGCGCGCGCGCGGGAAATTGAACGGCAGGAAGCCGGTGCAGGCTGCAGCGCAGATTAGCAACAGATGAAATCCGTACGCGCCGCGCCAAGCCAGCAGACCGGCCAGCACGCAGAACACGAAGATTGCCTGCAAGGTCAGCAAGCCGTTGATGCCGTCCATGAAGTTGTGCAGGTTGATCGACCAGACGATCGCCAGCGTCACTACGAGCGCCGCTACGATGGCAAGCCCGGGATCGCCGGAAGCCCCTGCGCCGAAACCGACGATGGCCAGCAAGGGCGCCCCGAAAACCCACGCCGCAGCGACGCAGTGCATGGCCAGGCGCGTGAGCGTCGAAAGGCCGCCATGATCATCGAGCCAGCCGACGGCGGCGATGCCGATGACCGGCGGCAGGAGTGCGACCCATGCGACTTCCGTCGCCGAGAAGAGCGCCAGCGCAGTACCGCCCGCGAGCATCGCCACGACGATCGCGATGCCGCCACCGCGTGGCGTCGGCACGTCGTGCGAACGTCGTTGGCCTGGCAGATCGAGCAGTTGACGATGCAACGCGTAGCGGATGGCAAGCCACGTCAACAGCGCCGACCACGCCAGCGTCGCGATCAGCAGCGCGACGAAACGCACGTCAGCGATCGCGTACGGAGGCCCGCTCATCCACGCCTACTCGCCCACCACGCCATGGATCGGCCGCACCGAGCCCCACGTCTTGCAACTCGGGCACTGCCAGTGATGTGCCTTCGCACCGAAGCCGCAGCGGTTGCAGCGATACATCGCCTTGCCTTCGACCAGTTTGCGCGTGAGGTCGCGCAGGATCAGGAAGTTTTCGCGCGCGTCGCCGCTGGCGGTGTGCAGGTTGACGTCGATCAAGGCCATCAGCGCGCGCACCGACGGACGCTGACGCAGGATACGGTTGAGAAACTCGACTGCGGCAATCTCGCCGCGCGTCGTCGCGTACAGCTTGGCGAGTGCGAGCACAGGCGAAACACCCTGGTAGCGCTCGGTGATGTCGAGCAGGAACTCCTCCGCGCGCTGCATGCGCTGCGCGCGTGCGTAGCAATCCAGCAGCGGCGACAGGATTTCCGGCACGTAGTCGACGTCCTGATCGGCGACGCGCTCGAATGCACGGATTGCCGCATCCAGATGTCCGGCGCCGGATTCGATATGCCCCTCGATCATGCTCGCGCGCACGCACTCGGGTTCGGCGGCGAACGCGTCGGCGACCCGCGCACGCGCATCTTCGCGTGCACCCTGCGAGCGCGCATGCTCGGCCAGTTCGCAGTAGAACTGCGCGATCGTCGATCCTTGCGATTCGCCGGTCGCCTTTTCCAGCCGCCGCGCATGATCGATCGCCTTGTCCCAGTCGCGCTCGTGCTGGTAGATCGAGATCAGATGCTTCAACGCCGAGGGCGCCAACGCGTCCATGGCGACGAGATCGCTGAACAAGGTCTCGGCTCGGTCGAGCAGTCCGGCGCGCATATAGTCCTCGCCGAGCTCGAGCAGGGCTACCGTCTTTTCCTCCTGACTCAGGTTCGGCCGCGCGATCAGATGCTGGTGCACGCGTATCGCACGGTCGACCTCGCCGCGGCGTCGGAACAGGTTGCCGAGCGCCAGATGCGTCTCGACGGTATCTCGATTGATCTCGGCGAGCTTGAGGAACACCTCGATCGCCTTGTCCTGCTGCTCGTTGAGCAGGTAGTTGAGTCCGCGGAAGTAACTCGTCGACAGCTCGCTCACCCGCGCGCCGGAGGTGCGCTCGCCGCCGCGGCGACCGAGCATCCAGCCCGAGAACGCGGCCACCGGCAACAGGAAGAACAGCAGCGCGAGTTCGTTCATGCGTCCTCGCGACCCGGTTCGACAGCGCGCGGTTCAGGTACATGCTTGCGCGCCTTGCGCAGTTCGCGGCGCAAACGTGGCACCTGACCGAACCAGGCAACCAGACCGCCGAGCAACCAACCCAGCAGCAGGCTGCCGAGCAGACCGGCGCCGGTCGGCACATGGACTTGGAAGAAATACAGGTCGACCGCGATCGATGCGGCATTCAGCGCGCCGAACAGCGCACCCAGCCCGGCCACGAGCAGAACGATGACGATGAGGATCAGACGCATGAACGGGGACCGGATGGCGGCTCTGCGTCGCTTCGCGCAGCGCACTTCCCCGCAACGTTAGCACGTCGCCTGCGCGACTCACGCTGCGTCGTCGCCTCGGGTTTGTCGAAGGAACCGCAGGTCATGGGGTGCGCACGCCGTGGACGCATGCGCAGCTTCAGGTCGACTTCGGCGCCTTCACCGCGCGCTCGTTGACTCGCTCGCGCAATTCCTTGCCCGGCTTGAAATGCGGCACATGCTTGCCCGGCAGTGCGACGGAGTCGCCTGTCTTCGGGTTGCGTCCCATGCGCGGCGGCCGGTAGTGCAGAGAGAAGCTGCCGAAGCCGCGGATCTCGATGCGCTCGCCGGTCGACAACGATTGGCTCATCTGCTCCAGCACGCTCTTGACGGCAAGCTCGACGTCGTTCGCGGCCAGGTGCTTCTGCCGTTCAGCAAGGGACTCGATCAGCTCCGACTTGGTCATCGCGGTTCGGATTCGTACTCTGGTCAGAAAAACGCGCGCACCGGGATCGATGCGCGCGATGTATTGCGCCGCGCACGGCAGCAAGCCGTGCGCGGAATGTCGCGTCAGCGGTTGAGCTGTTCTTTCAGCAATGCGCCGAGCTTGGTCGTGCCGCCGGACGCACTCTGGTATTCCTCCAGCGTGGTCTGCAGCTCATCCTCGTCCTTCGCGCGGATCGAGAGCTGCAGCGTGCGGCCCTTGCGATCCATGCCAGTGAACTTCGCCTCGACCTTGTCGCCCACCTTGAGGTGCTGGGTGGCGTCCTCGACGCGTTCCTTGGCGATGTCGTTCGCACGCACATAGCCTTCGACGCCATCGCCGAGATCGATTGTCGCACCGCGTGCATCGACTTCACGAACCGTGCCGGTGACGATGCTGCCCTTCGGCTGGCTCGCCATGTACTGACCGAACGGATCCTGCTCGAGCTGCTTGATGCCGAGCGAGATGCGCTCGCGCTCCGGATCGACCGCGAGTACGACCGCCTCGATCTCGTCGCCCTTCTTGTAGTTGCGCACGAGGTCTTCGCCGGTGGTCTGCCACGAGATGTCGGACAGATGCACGAGGCCGTCGATACCGCCGTCGAGACCGACGAAGATACCGAAGTCGGTGATCGACTTGATCGTGCCGGAGACCTTGTCGTTCTTCTTGTGGATCGCCGCAAACGCTTCCCACGGATTGGCGCTGGTCTGCTTCATGCCGAGCGAGATGCGACGACGCTCTTCATCGACGTCGAGCACCATGACTTCGACTTCGTCACCGACCTGGACCACCTTGGCCGGATTGACGTTCTTGTTGGTCCAATCCATCTCGGACACGTGGA
>JBDTYM010000015.1:0-56221 GCA_040005635.1 Dokdonella sp.
GCAGGTGATCGTTGACTTCGGCGTAGGTCAGGTAGCCCTGCTCCTTGCCCTTGATGATCAGGGTCTTGATCTCTGACTGCTGCGCCTCGTTGTTTTGTACGGCCATGTGGATTCCGGATGTTCTGTACGGCAAAGGAATGAAAGTATAGGAGCCGCGTCAAGCCCGGCTTAAGTCATTGATCGGATGCGATGGTGCTGAACCGCCCGCGGACGCCATTGCGACACAGATTGTTGCATCTGCAACCATCGGGATCTGCTGCGGTCGACGCTGCCCATCCCTGGCGCCGCGCGACTCAGTTCGCCTCGAGCCGGAACGTCACCGGTCCGTCGTTGACGAGATGAACCCTCATATGGGCACCGAAGCGGCCGCTTTCCACCCCTGCATGGCGCACGCGCGCAAGCTCGAGCAGGCGGTTGAACCAGCGTTCGGCGTCGGCTGGCGCTGCCGCCGTCGAGAAGCCCGGTCGCATGCCGGAACGCGTGTCCGCGGCGAGGGTGAACTGCGAGACCAGCAACAGGCCGCCGCCCGTGTCCGCCAGCGAGCGATCCATGCGGCCCTCGGCATCGGCGAAGACGCGGTAGCCGAGCATCCGTTCGAGCAGGCGTTGCGTCTGCGCCTCGCCATCGTCGGGTTGCACGCCAACCAGGGCGAGCAGCCCGTGGCCGATCGCACCGATCGTGGCGCCATCGACGTCGACGCGCGCCTCGCTGACGCGCTGGATCAAGGCGATCATGCAGGTCTCCGAAACATTGCCGCGCATCGTCGCCGCGGCGCGATGCCGCGGTCAATGCAGACGCCGCGACCTGCGTGCCGGTCGTTACAATCGCCGCCGCCATGACTTCCCCCTCTCTCGCCTGGCCGGTTGCGCTGCTCTACGGCAGCTTGCGCATTGCGGGTCGCCTGCCGCTGCCCCTGCTGCATGCGATCGGCACGCTGCTGGGGCGACTGCTGTGGCTGGTGCGTGGCCGCACGCGCCACATCGTCGAGCGCAATCTCTCTTTGGTATTAACGCAAGAAGGCGCGCAAAGCAGACACCGGCTGGCGCGCGAGGCGCTGGTGGAGACCGGCAAGGCGCTGACCGAGATCGCCCGGGTCTGGGGCAACGATCCGGCCAACGCGATCGAAATGATCCGCGAGGTGCGTGGCGAGGCGCTATTCCGCGATGCGCTGGCGCGCGGCACCGGCCTCATCGTGGCGGCGCCGCACCTGGGCTGCTGGGAGCTGCTGAACTACTGGCTGGCGGCGCAGACCCCACTCGCGATCCTCTACCGGCCACCGCGCCATGCGATCGTCGAACCGCTGCTGCTGAAGGCGCGCGGCGCGTTGCCGGTGGAACAGGTGCGCGCCGAAGGCGCCGGCGTGCGTACCCTTTACAAACGCCTCGCTGCCGGCGGCGTTGTCGGCATCCTGCCGGACCAGCAGCCACGCGGCGGCGAAGGCGTCTGGGCGCCGTTCTTCGGCGTACCCGCCTCGACGATGGTGCTGCTGCCGCGCCTGGCCCGGCGCACCGGCGCCAGCGTGCTGTTCGCATTCGCTGAACGCCTGCCGCAAGGCCGCGGCTTCCGCGTGCACTTCCTGGCGGCGCCGCCGCAGCTGGCCGATGCCGATCTCGGCATCGCCTGCGCGGCGCTGAATCGGGGCGTCGAGGACTGCGTGCGTCTGGCGTTCGCGCAATACCAATGGTCGTACAAGCGCTACCCGACCCGCTTGCCGGGTTCCTGAGCGGCTTCGGCCCGATGCCAACGTGAAAGTCGCCTAACGCAGCTCGATCGAATCGACCAGCACCAGTTCACAGGCACCGGCGCCGCTGTCATCGCGGCGCAGCGAGCTCCTCCAGTGCCAGCCATCGGCCCGACGCGCCTCGACCAGCTGCCCGCGCAACGTAATCACCTCGCCGACGCGCACGCGTCCAATCGCGTCGGCAACGATCGCGTCCGCCGGAATCAAATGCATATTCGCGCTCGACACCATTATTTCTTGCGGCGGAATGGGCGGCGGATCATGCCAGCGATACGAGTAGAAGCGTGTCGACTGTGAAATATCCAGCTGCGCGATCACCGCGCTGTCGGACATGCGGCCCCAGCCCAGCGCGAGATCGGTCGGCGACAACTCGCTTTCGGTGCCGAAGCGATAGTCCTGCCGCGACAACACGCGCGCATCGAGCGCAAAGTCGGCCAACGGCTCGAGCTCGAAGGCGCCGATGCGCGTCGCGACAGGATCGACCGGATCGCTTTGCAGCGGCGCTGTGGACACCAGCACGCCCGGCCCGTGTGCGATCGGGCGATGCACGAACCCATGCAGCGCCCCGGCCAACGCAAGCAGGCACAGCACCCATCCGAGTCGACGCATGCGGCCGGGTGCCTACACGGACGGCGGCTTGCGCAAGCGGCGCAGAAACACCGTCATCTCTTTTGCCGCCTGGGTATCGCCGCGCGCCTGCGCGACGATGATGCCGTGCTCGAACGCCGTGGTCGCGGCCACGGCGTCGCCGCTTTCCATCAGCGCGCGGCCGAGCAGCTTCCAGGCGGCCGAATAGTGTTCATCGAATACGAGCGCCTCGCGCAGTGCCACGGCGGCAGCGGACGCATCGCCGTGGGCCAGCAGCGCGTTGCCGAGCGAGAAACGCAACAGCGCGCCGTCGCGCGGACCGCCGAGCTGCGCACGCAGACGCGCAATGAAGTCGATAGCCATGGCGCCATCATCGCGCGCTTCGGCGAGTGGCGCAGCAGGCAGCGCGGCGGAACTCAGACCGAACGGCGGTGAATATCGTGCGTGACCACGCCGATCTCGCGCGTCGGCGGCACGAAGAACTGCGGGTGCGCGAGGCTGCGTTGCATGTCGCCAACGCCGCCGGCCCAATGCTCGCGCATCGTTGCCGCATCGAACGCATAGTCCTTGAACTGCTCTTCGTCGTGCTTGGCCTGGTAGATCAGGTGGATGATGTTGAACACGCGATCGCACAGCCACGGCTGCAGATCGGCCAGCAGTTGCGGCGGCACGTGCTTGGCCGGAATTTCCTTCAGCAGCAGGCCGAGCGCGTTGCGCAGCTTCTGCAGGCGCGCGACCGCATCGGTGCCGAAGCGGGTGCGGCTGGAGTATTGGATGTCCTTCTGACGCTCCATCACCTCCATCATCGTTTTCGGCGCCATGCCGCGCGCACTCCATAGGTCGACCTGGAAAACCAGGCTGTCCTGGCGCGGCTGCGAGGTCAGCACATAGTCGAGCGGAGTGTTCGACACGGTACCGCCGTCCCAGTACGGTTCGTCGTCGATGATGATGGCCGGAAACGCCGGCGGCAGCGCGCCGGAGGCCATGATGTGCTCGGCGCGAATGCGATCGATGGCGGAATCGAAATAGCGCACGTTGCCGCTGAGCACGTTCGCCGCACCAACCGACAGGCGTACACCTTCATGGTTGATGCGATCGAAATCGATCAGCCGCTCCAGCGTGGTCTTCAACGGCGAGGTGTCGTAGAAGCTGGTCGCCTTCGGGCTGCCGTCCTTGAAGAGGAACGGCGGCGTCGAGCGCGCGCTGAAGAAACCGCGTTGTCCCTCCACCAGCGCACCGACCGCGCTGAGCGCGCTGACGCCGGAACTGAGATGCGCATTCGGAGGCAGCCAGTCGAACAGGGCGGTGAGTGCCGTGAACGGCCACGTCAGTGCACCGGCCGGCTCGCAGATCGTGTTCCAGAATTCGTGCAGGCGCTCGAGGCGCTGTTCGGGAGCGTTGCCGGCGAGGATCGCCGCATTGAACGCGCCGATCGAGGTGCCGGCGAACCAGTTCGGGCGGATTCCGGCCTCGTGTATCGCCTCGTAGACGCCGCACTGGTACGAGCCGAGCGCCCCGCCGCCCTGCAGGACCAGGGCAACGGTTTCGTAGGCACCGGCGGAATCGGCCGGGCTCGGCAAGGCCTTCGACTTCGTGCGTCCGCCCGACGCGGCCTGCGCTCGCACCATGCGCTCGCGGGACACCTTGCGCGTCGCAGCGCTGCGCGAACGCGGTGTCGTCATTGCATGAACCAGCCGTGGCTGACGACGAGACTCTGTCCGGTCAGTGCATTGGTTTCGAAGCCGGCCAGGAACAGCGCGCACTGGGCGACGTCATCGACCGTGGTGAATTCGCCGTCGACGGTTTCCTTCAGCATGACGTTCTTGATCACGTCGGCCTCGGAGATGCCGAGCGCCTTGGCCTGCTCCGGAATCTGCTTTTCGACCAGCGGAGTGCGTACGAAGCCGGGGCAGATCACGTTCGCGCGCACGCCGTGCTCGGCGCCTTCCTTCGCCACCACCTTGGCCAGACCGACCAGGCCGTGCTTGGCGGCGACGTAGGGCGCCTTCAGCTTGGACGCTTCCTTCGAATGCACCGAACCCATGTAGATGATCGAGCCGCCCTTGCCGCGCGCATACATCGCCTGCAGGCAGGCGCGCGTGGTCAGGAACGCGCCATCGAGATGGATCGCAATGAGTTTCTTCCAGTCCGCGTAGGCGAACTTGTCGACTGGCGCGACGATCTGGATGCCGGCGTTGGACACCAGGATATCGACGTGGCCGAGCCGCTTGACGACATCGGCGACGCCGGTATCGACTTCCTGCTCGCTGGTCACATCCATCTTCACGCCGATCGCCTTGGCGCCCTTGTCCTCGAGTTCCTTCGCGGTTGCGTTGGCGGCGTCGAGATTGATGTCGGCGATCGCAACCGCCGCGCCATTTTCCGCATAGACCTCGGCGATGCGCTTGCCGATGCCGCTGGCCGCACCGGTCACGATTGCCACTTTGCCGTCGAGTCGCATGATGTCTCCTGGGTGATTTTCTGCGCCGCTGACCGCCGGCGCGCCTCAAACAAAAAGGCGCCGCTCGTTGCGGGGAGCGGCGCCAACTTCGGAGTGTTGTAGAAAAGCCCCGTTGTATGACCCGCACGTGACAGTTTAGTTCCGCAACGCAGCATTTTGCGCAGTCTGCCCGCAATCCGTTTCTACGTCTCGCTCTGCTCAACCGTTGCGCAGGGTTGCGCGTGGATCGATATCGAGATCTTTCAGCTTGCGGTACAGATGCGTGCGTTCCATGCCGACGGCTTTCGCCAGCTTGCCGACGCTGCCGCCGGCCTGGTTGAGCTGATGCAGCAGATAGGCACGCTCGAACTGCTCGCGCGCTTCGCGCATCGGCAGTGCAAAATCGACGCCGGGCGCGTGCGCTGCCGCCACCGGCGGCGGCGCGGCATGCCCGAGCGCCAGCTCGACCTCGTCGAGGCCGACATCGCTGGCACTGCCCAGCACGAGCAGGCGCTGCACGAGGTTGCGCAGTTCGCGCAGATTTCCCGGCCAGGCGTAGTGACGCAGCCGGTTCTGCACCGCCACGGGGAAATTGCGATACGGCAGCTTGTCGCGATTGGCGAAATAGTCGGCGTGATAGCGCAGCAGTTCCGGGATGTCGTCGCCGCGCTCGCGCAGTGGCGGCACCGCCAGCGGCACCACCTTGAGCTGGTAATAGAGTTCTTCGCGAAAGCGCCCGGCCGCGACCAGCGCCTCCAGATCCTGCGCGCTCGCGGCGATCACGCGTGCATCGATGAGGGCGGGCTCGTGGCCACCACAGCGGATCAGCGCGCGCCGCTCGATCACGCTGGACAGGCGTAGTTGCAGCTCCGGGTCGAGATCGGCGACCTCGTCGAGAAACAGCGTGCCTGCGTTGGCCTGCTCGATCAGCCCGTGCTGCACGCCATTCGCGTCCTCGGCGCCGAACAACGCCAGCGCCGCGTGCTCGCGCGCGATTGCACCCGCCGCCACCGTCACGAACGGACCACCACGACGCGCGCTGCGCTCGTGCAGCACGCGAGCGAGGGTTTCCTTGCCGGTGCCGGGCTCGCCCTGGATCAGCACGCCGGTGTCATGCGCGGCCAGCTTGTCGATCTGCACGCGCAGGGCCTGCGTCGCGCGACCGGAACCGACCAGTTCAACCGGCGCCGGCAACTGGCGGCGCAGGCCTTCGTTCTCGCGCTGCAGGCGCCCGGCTTCCAGCGCGTGCGACACCACCAGCAGCAGCTTTGCCAGTGAAATGGGTTTCTCGATGAAATCCCAGGCACCGAGCCGCGTCGCTTCGACCGCGGTCTCGACCGTGCCGTGCCCGCTGATCATGATGACCGGGCACGGCAGACCGCCGCGTTCGTTCCATTCGCGCAGCAGACTGATGCCGTCGAGATCAGGCATCCAGACGTCGAGCAGAACGACATCGGGGCGCTGGCGACGACGCGCCTCGCGCGCCGCTGCCGCTGATTCGGCGACGTCGACCAGATAGCCTTCGTCGTCGAGGATATCCTTGACGATCTGCCGGATATCCGGCTCGTCGTCGACCACCAGCACGCGCGCACCCGTCATCAACCACCTCTGTCAGGGATCGATTTCGCGCGCCGAACAGGATTTCGCGCGTTGCGAAAAAGAGACAGGGAGCATAACGCAGGGCCGCGCCGCGCGAACAGCGCGCTCGCTCAGAAGTGGCGCAGTCGCGAACGAATCTGCAACTTGCGCCAGAGATTGGCCGGCTTCGGCGCGAGCTCGCCGAGGCGCCCACTCAGCAGATCGTCGACGGCCGCGAGTACGCGTTCGCTGGAGCAGCCATCGCGCCAGGGATGGATTGCATCGGCATAGGCGCACAGTTCGCCCGTGAGCTGCGCCGACGGCGCGAACGCCCGCTGCAGCACGTCCTCGAGCTGATCGGCCTCGGCGATATCGAGCATGTGCGGCTTCGGCGCGCGATTGCGGAAGGTGACCACCGGTTTGCGCTGCACGACGAACTCCGACACCACCGACGACGTGTCGGAAACCAGCACATCGGCGACGCGCAGCGCCGGGATCAGTGCGTCGGCTTCGATGAAGCGCGCGTTCGGGCCAGCCAGCGCACGGTAATCGGCGACCCAGCGCGGATCGGATTTCGGATGCAGGGTCAGCAGCCAGTAGCGATCGCCACGCGCGACCTGACGCGCAATCTCCTCATACAGCAGCGGCGCGGAGCTCAGGCTTTCGGTGAACGTCGACGCATACAGCGCGATCGGTCGATCGTCGCCGGGACGCAGTGACAACGCGCTGCCGTCATCCGGCGCGAACAGCGGATCGAGCTTCGGCCAGCCGGTCTCGACGACCGCGAAGTGACCATGCTCGCGCGCCAGATCGCGAAATGGCGCCGTCGTCGCCGGCCCTTGCGTGCAATACAGATCGAACAGACCGCGAATGCGGAAATGCCCGCGCTCGGCTTCGCGCTTTTCCACATTGAAACCATGGAACAACTGGACTTTTCTGCCGGGGAAAAAATGTGGCACCCAGTTGCTCGCCGAGAGGATCGCCCGCGGCGCCCAGCCGGCCACCGCGCGCGCATCGATCAAGCGCGGTTCATCGCGGCGCAGGTGCGCCGCCGCGTCGTCCGGCAGAAACCATGCAGCGTCGCCGCCGCTCGCGCGGATCGCCGCGGCCAGCGGACGCAGGATAGGCAAGGCGTAGAGTTCGGTCGCGAAGAGCAGATAGTGCCGCATGGTCCGATCCATTGCCCGGCGCGCCCGCATGACGCAGCGTCCGTCGTATTCAGTGCGCGCACCGCAAACCCGCGTGCATGGCGCGTCCCAATCATACGGCGCTTGCGCATCGATGACCGCCGCGGGTCAGCATGGGGACAGCCGGGGCCGAACAAAAGGGGCGCAGGTGTGGATTGCAGGCGCCTCCGCTACGCTACGCATTCCGCTCCAGGCTGCACTCCATGTCCACGCCCCGCGACCGCCCCGCCGTTTCGGCCTGCATCATCACGCTCAACGAAGCCGATCGAATCGATGACTGCATCGAATCGCTGGCATTCTGCAACGAGGTGGTCGTGGTCGACTCCGGTTCGACCGACGGCACCCGCGAACGCGCCGCGGCGAAGGGCGCGCGCGTGCTGCAACGTGCGTTCGACGGCTACCGTTCGCAGAAGGATTTCGCGGTCAAGGCCGCGGCGCACGACTGGGTGCTCTGCCTCGACGCCGACGAGCGCGTGACACCGGCCTTGCGCGCGGCGATCGAGCACGAACGCGATCTGGGTTTCGACGGCAAGGCAGGTTATCGCTTCGCGCGCCTGACCGAATACTTCGGCGCCTGGTTGCGTCACGGCAATGCCTACCCGGACCGGGTCATGCGCCTGTTCGACCGCCGCCGCGGCGGCTGGCGCGGCGGTCGCGAGATCCACGAACATGCCAGCGTCGACGGCAAGGTTGCGACACTGGCCGGCGATCTCGAACATCGCGCCTACCGATCGCTGGCCGATCACCTCGATCGTCTCGAACGCTATGCGCGCATGATGGCCGAACACATGCATGCCAAGGGCCGACGCGCGAGCCTATTCAACATCCTCGCCAATCCGTTCTGGCGTTTCTTCCGCGGCTATGTGCTGCGCGCCGGCTTCCTGGATGGTTGGCGCGGCCTGATCTATGCGTACGTGAAGGCGAATTACGTGCGCCAGAAGTTCATCAAGCTGTGGCTGCTCAATCGCGGCTATCGCATCTGATCGTCGCCGGCACGCGCGCTGAGGGCACCACTGCTCGACTCACGGCGGCGCCTTGTACTCGACCGCGGCCTGCTGGCGATGCCGCCGGCCGAGCTTCAGGATACGTAGCGCGCGTTCGATCCGTGTCGTCCATGGCGCGCGGCTGCGCATCGCCAGTTCGGCGTACCGCTTGGTCTCGCGCCAGGTCGGCACCGGCTTGGTCCTGAATTCGTACTTGGCCATGTCGACGCTCAGCTCGCCGAGTCCGATGCTGCGCGCGTACTGCTCGATCAGGCAGCGCGTGCGGAATCGATCGAGGAACTCGTTCTCGATGCGGCGGCCGCCCCACCAGCCGTTGTTGCCGTGCGTGCGGTAGTGGACGCAGTCGGTCGGCAGGTAGTATTTGCGCGCGCCGAGCACACTGGCGCCATAGACCAGGCAATTGTCCGCACAGATGCGCCAGGCGGGAAGCTGGTCGCGCGGCAGATCCAACGTGCGCCGCGCCCATGCCGAACGCAGCGCCAGCGCCGATGTCGGCGCACCGTATTTCTGCCCCAGGATATAGGTGCTGACGACGGTATAGCCGAAGTCGGTCGCACGGTCGGCGAAGCCGAGCCGGCGCGTGTCGTTGCCGAACAGGCAGATGTTGGTGAATACGAAATCCACGTCGCTGCGTTCATCGAACAGCGCGCCGATCTTCTCGAGATATTCCGGCGACCAACGATCGTCGGCGTCGAGAAAGCAGACCACATCGGCATCGACATGGGCCAAGCCTTGCTGGAAGGCCGACAACTGTCCTCCGTTCGCGACGCAGACCAGGGTGATGCGGGGATCGCTGCCGTAGCGCTCACGCAGCAACTGCGTCGAGCCGTCGGTCGAACCGTCGTCGACCACGATGATCTGCGCGGCCACGCGCGTTTGCGCGAGAGCGCTGTCGATCGCCTCTTCGACGAAATCCTTGTAGTTGTAGCAGGTGACGACGACCGCGAAGGTGGTGGTGCTCATTGCGGTCTCATGCCTGCAGCAGATCGCGGAAATAGCGGATCGTCTCGCCCAAGCCGTCTTCCAGCGCGATCTTCGGTTCCCACTGCAACGCGCTCCGCGCGAGTGCGATATCGGGCTGACGCTGGCGTGGGTCGTCCGCGGGCAACGGCTTGAACACCAGGCCCGAGCGACCGCCGACCAGCCGCACCACGGTTTCGGCCAGCTCGCGGATCGTGAACTCGCTGGGATTGCCGATATTGACCGGTCCCGTGAAGCCGGTCGCGGTATCCATCATGCGCGACATCGCGTCGATGAGGTCGTCGACATAGCAGAAGCTGCGCGTCTGGCTGCCATCGCCGTACAAGGTGATGTCTTCGCCGCGCAACGCCTGCACGATGAAGTTGCTCACCACGCGCCCATCGTTCGGATGCATGCGCGGACCGTAGGTGTTGAAGATGCGCACGACCTTGATGTCGAGCTGATGCTGGCGGTAGTAGTCGAAGAACAGCGTCTCGGCGCAGCGCTTGCCTTCGTCGTAGCAGGCCCGTATGCCGACCGGATTGACGCGTCCCCAGTAGGCTTCCGGTTGCGGATGCAGTTCCGGATCGCCGTACACCTCGCTGGTCGATGCCTGCAGGATGCGTGCGCGCAGGCGCTTGGCGAGGCCAAGCATGTTGATCGCTCCGTGCACGCTCGTCTTGGTCGTCTGCACCGGATCGGATTGGTAGTGGACCGGCGAGGCCGGACACGCCAGGTTGTAGATGCGCTGGACCTCGACGTAGAGCGGAAACGTGACGTCGTGGCGCATCAGCTCGAACTGAGGATGATCGAGCAGATGGGCGATGTTGCGCTTGCCGCCGGTGAAGAAATTGTCCACGCACAGCACGTCGTGGCCGTCGCGGATCAGGCGGTCGCACAGGTGCGAACCGAGAAAGCCTGCTCCACCGGTGACGAGAACACTGTCCAAGTTCGTCTCCAAGCTGTTCAAAAGGTAGCGCCTGTGGACGGCGTGCGAGCGCGAACCGTCGCACCTTGCCAAATCCGCACGACAACGCCGGGCTGGATGGCCGAAGGCACAGGCAACCCGCTATTGTCCCATGCCGGAAGGCCTATAACCGCCGGCCTTTGCAGAAAACCGGCTGCAGACTGCCGTTCGATTCAGCCGGGCGTTTGCGCCGCGGCGGCCTTCAGGGCCTGACGCAGGCGCGGCCCGAAGGCGGCGTCGTTGGCCTCGTACCAATCGCGCGCGGCGCTCCCGTAGTGCGCGAGTTCGGCCCCGTCCAGCGCCAGCATGGCCTGCACGGCGGACTGCATGACCGCGGGATCGAAATAGTGCGTCGTGGCCAGGCCCTGCGTGCCGGTGTGCGCAAACGGAATCAGGAGACCACGCTCCGGGCGCACCAGCTCGTTCATCGGCGCAGCGTCCAGCGTCAGCGTCACCGCGCCGACGCTCATCGCTTCGACCAGATAGTGGCCGAAGCCCTCCGTCTCTGAAGGACACAGGTGGAACCGGTGTGAATTCTGCAGCCGCTTCAATTCCTCGTCGGAGACATAGCCGACGCGGTGATGAATATTGCTGGCGGAAATAATCGTTTTGGCGACGCGAGGACTCTGCACAACGGTCAACATCGGCCACTCCGGATGCGCCTGCCACAGCGCCATCAGCGCGGCGGTGCCCTTGTTGCGACTGCGCCCGGCCAGATGAAAGAACGCACGCTCGCGCGGCACGCTGCGGTCGATACGGTCCGGACTGGTGAAGCCGATGTAAGCCGTATTGCAGCCGAGCGCCGTGAAAATGCCTTCCGCCGTGCGCGTTTTCGCGAGCACCAGGGCCACCTGCTTCAGCGCGGCGACGTCGCGCGGACCGAACCACTCCGGGTTCGGCACCAGCACGGTGCGCCGTGCCCAGGACGTGTACTCCGGCCAGATGTGTTCGAGTTCGATGTTGAAATCGAACGGCTGCACGCCGAACAGTCGCTGCAAGGCCTTTAAGCGCGACTGCGCGAAGACCTTCAGCGGACGCCCGTACTTGCGCAGCTTGCCGCGCCCGCGCCTGGTGTAGCTCACATGGAAGTCTGCGTCGGCGCCGAGCGCTGCGCCGATCAAGGCGAGATCGCGGCTGAGGCCGACGCCGTTGTCCCACGAAATCAGGTTGGCACGGAGCATGCGAATCCTTCAGTGTGCCGGGCCACGCGCCAGCGGGCAGAGGCCGCGCGCGCGTCTTTCGATACAGCGTCTCAAGAGGGGTCCAGCGGCAGCCGCAGGATGAATTCGGCACCACCCTGGCTGCGATTGCCGGCACGCACGTTGCCGCCATGCTCCTCGACGATCTTCTTGACCACCGCCAGACCGAGGCCGGTACCCTTCGCCTTGCTCGTCGTGTAGGGCTCGAACCAGCGCTCGCCGAAATCGGCGGGCAGGCCGGGACCGTTGTCGGCGACGCACAGCTCGACCCAATCCTGTTCGCCGGCATGGGCAAGACGTGTGGTCACCTGGATCTGCGGCTTGTGCGTTTCCCCGATCGCCTCGAGCGCATTCTTGAGCAGATTGTGGAGAGCCTGGCGCAGACGTACCGCATCGACGCGCACGCGTGGTTCGCCGTCGCAGAACTGACGCGTCAAGCTGATGCGCTGATCGTTCTCGTACAGATCGAGCACTTCGCCGAGCAGCGCATGCAGCGCGATCGGCCGCATCGACAGTTGCGGCGGGCGTGCATAGTCCGCGAACGCGTTGACCATCGTCTTCAGCGCCTCGACCTGGGTCACGATCGTATGCGTGGCGCGGTCGATCAGTTCGCCCTCTTCCGGCGACAGGCGGCCGAGGAAGCGTCGCCGCAGGCGTTCGGCGGCGAGCTGGATCGGCGTCAGCGGATTCTTGACCTCGTGCGCGAGACGCCTTGCGACCTCGCCCCAGGCGGCATCGCGCTGCGCGCGGTTCAACACGGTAAGGTCGTCGAACACAGCGACGTAGCCGGCTTGTTCCGGCAGCGCGGTACCGCGCAGCATCAAGGTACGACGACCTTCGGCGGTGTCGATGGTGACCTCTTCGCGCCACTCGCGCAGGTTTTCGCGCAGATGCCGCGCGAGCGGATCGACGAACGCGGCGAGATCGGCGCGCTCGGTCTTGAGCTCGCCGAGATTGCGCCCGAGGTGGCGTGACAGTGCCACGCCGAGAATGCCCTCGGCGGCACGATTGGCGACGCGCAGGCTACCGTCGCGATCGAAGCCGAGCACGCCGGCCGAGAGACGTTCCAGCACCGCTTCGAGCCAGGCGCGCTGCTGCTCGGTCTCACGTGTGCTTTTCTGGGCGCGCGCACCGGCGAACTCGAGCTCGCGCGTCATCTCGGCGAACGAGCGCACGAGGAAGCCGAGCTCGTCGTTGCTCGGTGTCGGCAGCGGTGTGTCGTAGCGCCCGGCTCCGATCGCGCGCGTCGCCGCGGCCAGCCGGCCGACCGGCGCGACCAGACGACGCGCGACGCCGAACGCGGCGAGAACGACGACGAGGACCGACAGCAGCAGCACGAAGGTCAGAATCAAAGCGAACGTCAACTTCAGCGAGCCGCGCAGGAATTTCAGGCGCTGGAAATCGAAACTCGCGCTCTCGATGCCGCGTGTCAGCGGCTGCAGGCGCGTCGGCAGCGGGAAGATGCCCTGCAAGAGACGGGTATCGCCGCCCTCGCCCGCGGCGATCGGCAGCGCAACGCGCAACGCCAGCGTATCGCCGAACGGCTCGGCGGCGGCGTAGTGGCCGTCGCCCTGCACACGCAGCAGCAACGAACTGTCGGGTATCGGCGGTTCGAGCCAGCGCGGATCCGAACTCGCGGTTGCCTGCACGCGGCCATCGTCACCGAATACCGTGAGCTGGATCGCGCCGAGACCGTCGATCGCGTCGTCGAGGGCCGCTTGTGCCGAAGCCGGCGCCGCTGCCGCGAGGCGCCGGGTGAGGTCGGTGCTTGCATTCTCGGCCGTGCGCAGGCGCTCGTCGACGACGATGCGGCCGATTTCGAGCGCACCGTCGAGTGCCTGTTCGAGGCGCACGTTGAACCAGCTGTCGATCGTCGCGTCGAGGAAGCGCAGCGCAAAGCCATAGACGACGGCGATCGACGGCAACGCGAGCAGGATCAGCATCGTCAGCAGACGCCGGTTCAGGCGCGCACCGGGGGCATTGCGGCGAATATCCGCGCGCAACCGCCACAAGCGCTGGCCAATCGCAAACACCAGCACCGCCAAAGCGATCGCAGCGGCACCGAGGACCCAGCGATAGTGCGCGGCGAACCGGCTGCCGTCGCCGGCGGCGTCTTCGGCGAGTTTCAGCGACGCAACCAGCAGCGCGACGACGGCCAGCGCCGGCAGCGCGCGTCGCAACAGGAAGTTCAACGCGCCGCGGGCGTCCATTTGAAATCCGCGGAAGCGAGTTTCCAGGCCGGCTCGAACAGTGCCGGCAGGCGCAAGGCGCCGGGCAATGCGGCAGGGTCGATGCGCGCCGACACTTGCAGCGGCGTTGCCGGCGGCAATGCCGCGAACGCCTTCGGCAGGTTCAAATGCAACGAACCGAGCGCAGCGACCAGATAGCCCGGCGTCGCGTAACTGCGCACCTCGCTCTGATCGAGATCGTGCAGTTGGTAGCGACGCGACAGGGGAAAGTAGCGCAGCTCGATACGCTTGGCCGCGTCGCTCGCGCGCGGCCAGCTGCCGGCGCGCAGGTCGATGCGCAAGGTGATCGGTATGCCGTGATCAAGCGCATCCTGCATCGGTCCGCTGAGGCGGCAGTCGAGACCGAGCTCGAGCGTGGCCGACTCGGCATTCACGTCCACACGCGCATCGCGCACGATCAGCGTGCCCGGCGCCTGCTGCGCGATGACCCCGCAGCCGCCGAGCAGCGCGGCAGCCAGCAGGACCGCCAGACGTTCAGCGATGCTTTTCGAGCAGTGCATAGTAGAAGCCGTCCATGCCGCCCTCGCCGGGCAGGTTTTGGCGTCCGCTGCCGGCTTCATGACCGAAGCTCTCCGGCACGGGCAGCGCGTGAGCATTCGCATGCGCCGAAAGAAATTCGCCGACCACCGCCTCGTTCTCGACACGCAGCAGCGAACACGTCGCGTAGACGAGTCGTCCGCCCGCGGCCAGCAAAGGCCACAGGCCTCGCAGCAGCCGCTGCTGCGCCTGCGCCAGCGATGCGATATCGGCGCTGCGCCGATGCAGCTTGATGTCCGGCTGGCGCCGCACGATGCCGCTGGCCGAGCACGGCGCATCGACCAGGATGCGCTCGAACGGCCGCCCGTCCCACCACGCGGATGGCTCGCCGGCATCGCCGGCGAGCACGTTCGCGGCAAGGCCGAGACGGGCGAGGTTGTCGTGGATGCGCGGCAGCCGCGCCGCATCCTTGTCGAGCGCGAGCAAATCGACCTGCGCATGCTCGAGCAGGTGCGCCGCCTTGCCGCCGGGTGCCGCGCAAGCGTCCAGCACACGTTGGCCATCAACCGCAGCGAGCAATTCGACAACGCGTTGCGCCGCTCCGTCCTGGACCGAGAATTCACCTTCCGCGTAGCCGGGCAGCCGCGTCACATCGGTGCTCTGCGCAAGCACGATCGCATCGGACAGATGCGCGGGGGCTTCCGCGGCGATACCGACGCCGCGCAATTTCTCGAGCAGCTGGTCGCGGCTGATGCGTCTGCGGTTCGCGCGCAATGTCAGCGACGCCTCGCGATTGTTCGCAGCGAGGATGGCTTCGGACTGTCCGGGCCAGTCGCGTTCGATCGCCTCGATCAGCCAGCGTGGATGCGCGTGCCGGGTGACCGCGTCGCGATCGAGTTGCAGGTCGAGCTCCGCGCGTTCGCGCAGGAAGCGTCGCAACACCGCGTTGACGAGTCCGGCGTAGTGCGGCTGACCGAGGGTTCGCGCCGCATCGACGCACGCTGCGACGACCGCGTATTCGGCCAGCCCGAGCACGCCGAGCTGGCTCATGCCGACGACCAGCAGTGCGCGCACTTCGCGCGCTTTCGGCGGCAGCGGCTTTTCGGTCAGCGTATCGAGTGCCGCATTGAAGCGCAGCCACCAGCGCGAAGCGGCGAACAGCGAGGCCGCCAGCAACGCACGATCGCGTGGGTCGGCAATGCGCGGGTTCGCTTCGGCGAGCACGCCACGCAGCGAAACGCCATCGAACACGACCCGCACGAGCGCGCGAGCGGCTTCGGCACGCAAGGCGGCGCCTGGCGCTTCGGCGCGTTGCGATGTCGACGTGCGACGCCCCTGCGCCGACGTTTCGGACAGGCGTTTCATCGCGCAGTCACTTCGCGTCGTGCGTTCAGCCAATCACGCACGGCGACACGGCGGCCGCCCTCGCGCTGCAGTTCGCGGATGCGCAGCACGCCATCGCCGGTGGCGACGTCGATCGCGTCGCGATGCGTCGCGACGAGGCCGCCCGGCGCGACAGCGGTGGCCTGCGCGATCGCTGCGGCCGACCAGATGCGCAGGCGTTCGCCATCGATTTCCGCTTCGGCAACCGGCCAGGGATCGAACGCGCGCACCTTGCGCGCAAGCGTCGCCGCGGATTCATTCCAGTCGAGCCGCGCTTCGGCCTTGTCCAGCTTGTGCGCGTAGGTGACGCCGTCGGCCGCCTGCGCTCGCGCGCTCAGCGAATCGCCGCGCAGCGCTCGCGCGAGGCCTTCGCCCAGTAGCTGCGCCCCGAGCGTGGCCAGGCGATCGTGCAAGCTGCCCGCACTGTCGTCAGCCAGGATCGGCGTGCGCTGTTCGAGCAGAACCGGCCCGGTATCGAGACCGGCTTCCATCTGCATCAGGTCGATACCGGTTTCCGTATCACCGGCGAGGATCGCGCGCTGGATCGGCGCTGCGCCGCGCCAACGCGGCAACAGCGACGCATGCACGTTCCAGCACCCCAGCCGCGGCAACGCCAGCACGGCTTTCGGCAGAATCAGGCCGTAGGCGACGACAACGAGCAGATCGGGCGCATGCTGGCGCAGTCGCGAGCGTGTGGCCTCGTCGCGCAGGGTTTGCGGCTGCTCGACCGCGATAGACGCCGCGAGCGCGGCCTGCTTGATAGGACTCGCCGCCAGCTTGCGACCCCGCCCAGCCGGGCGGTCCGGCTGCGTATAGACGGCTACGACCTCGGCGCCACTGGCAAGGCAAGCCTGTAGCGAGGGCACGGCAAATTCAGGCGTGCCGGCGAATACCAGGCGCAACGGTCGGCTCATCGAGAACGGAAGGCTGTGGAAGGGTGCGCGATTGTAGGCCGGACGCGACGATCGATTGGTCAGTTTCCGCTACGCCGGTTGCGGAGTGCCGGCTCTCAAGCGCTCTGGCGCCGCTTCTTCTCCATGCGCTTGAGCAGCATCGATCGCTTCAGCGGCGACAGATAGTCGACGAAGAGCTTGCCGACGAGATGATCCATTTCGTGCTGGATGCAGACGGCGAGCGCGCCTTCGAGATCGAGCACGAACTCCTTGCCGTCGACGTCCTGCGCCGCGACCTTGATATGCAGGGCGCGATCGACATCGGCGTAGATGCCCGGAAACGACAGGCAACCCTCCTGATAGACCTGTTCGCCATCCTTTTCGAGGATGCGCGGGTTGATCAGCACCAGCGGCTGATCGCCCTCCTCGGACATGTCGGCAACCAGCAGTTGCATGTGCACGTCGACCTGGGTTGCGGCGAGGCCGACGCCCGGCGCGGCGTACATCGTTTCGAACATATCGGCGACCAGCCGTTTGAGTTCGGCGTCGAAAACGCTGACCGGCTGGGCCTGGGTGCGCAGGCGCGGATCGGGAAATTCAAGGATGCTGAGCTTGGACATGGCGGCGAGATGCGGGCGCCCTCGGCGCCACGCAAGGTGTTGTAGGAACGGCAATTCTACCCGCCAACGGCACGCATCGCGGCGCGTCCGCTACGTCAGCACGTCATTGCCGTTTTGCGATGGCCGTCGTTTTCCTGTGGTTAAGCTTTCGTATACACTCGCCAAGCCATTGGGGGATCAGGGATTTGGCCGTCATGCTTAAAAAACTACTTGCGGTTTCGGCCGGGCTGCTTTTCACGCTGACGGTTTATGCAGCAACCGTCGAGTGGGCCGACCATCGTCCTGACCACTACGTCGTCAAGAAAGGCGACACCTTGTGGGGCATTTCGGCGCGCTTCCTGCGCAAGCCCTGGTTGTGGCCGGAAATCTGGCAGGACAACCAGCAGGTCAAGAACCCGCACCTGATCTATCCCGGCGACGAACTCGTGCTGAGCGGTCGCCATCTGGGCCATGGCAACGGTTCGATCGAACCGCATGCGCGAGTGACCTCGCTGGACGACGCGATCCCGCCGATTCCACTATCCGCCCTGAAGCAGTGGCTGAAGAACGTGCGCGTGGTCGGTGAAGACGACTACAAGAATGCGCCGCATGTCGTCGGTATCGAGGAAAACCAGCTGCGCGGCACCGCCGGCCAGCTCGTCTACGTGCGCGGGCTGAACGCCCAACCGGGCCAGAAGTTCGCCCTGGTGCGCCCGATGGGGCGCTACTACGACATGCCGCCGGAAAAGGAAGGCGGTGTGCGCGAGGTGTTCCGCCAGTCGCCCGATGCGCGCGATGGCCGGCCTGCGATGCTGTGGCGCCATGGCCCGAACGAATTCACGCTCAGCGGCGACGTGCATTTCCTCGGCTACGAGATGCTCAATTTCGGCACCGTCGAAGTGACCCGCAGCGCTGATGTGTCCTCGGCGCTGGTGACCTACTCCGACTTCGAGGTCCGCGCTGGTGACTACGTGCTGCCGATCGAAGATCAGCCCTATGATTTCCAATACGTGCCGCATTCCCCGAGCCGCGCACCGGACAACATGCGTGTCGCCGCATTCACCGACGCGCTGGACGTGATCGGGAAGAATCAGGTGGTCGCGCTGACGCGGGGCTCCGAGGATGGCATCGACAACGGCACGACCTTCAGCATCTACCACCCCGGTGAGGACGTCGTCGACCAGACCGACTACACCGAAGGCAGCGCGCGCAAGTTCTTCCACCCGCACGATGCCCGCGTGACCCTGCCGTCGGAATTCATTGGCCACGTGATGATCTTCCGAACTTTCCAGCGCGTCAGCTACGGACTGGTGATGGATTCGGTCAAACCGGTTCATCTGGGCGATTTCCTGCACGATCCGAACACGACGCCCTAGCCTTCACGCAACGGCAATTTCCTACGCGGCGCGATGGCAACATCGCGCCGCGTGCGTTTTGGCGCCTCGCTAGACTGAGCGGATGGATGTCGACACGAATCGGGCCGAACTCGAGGCCTGGCTGATTCTGCTGCGCACGCCGGGGATCGGCGCGGCTACGCTGCACGACCTGCTCGGTCGACATCGCCACGCGCAGGCCGCATTGGCGGCGGCCCGGCGCGGTGACCTCGGGCGCGCCGACAACGACGCCGCGCGCGCCTGGCTGCGCGCACCCGACAGGCCGCGGATCGACGCCGATATCGCCTGGCTGGCGATGGCGGCACACGCGCTGCTGACCTTTACCGACGCCGACTTTCCACCGCTGCTGCGCGAAATCCCGGCGCCGCCGGCGGCGCTCTTTGTCGCCGGCGATGCCAGCGCGCTGTGGCGGCCGCAAGTCGCCATCGTCGGCAGCCGCCATGCGAGCCAGGGCGGCAGCGCGAACGCGCAGGCGTTCGCGCACGCGCTGGTCGCGGCAGGCTTCGCGATCACCAGCGGTCTGGCCGAAGGCATTGACGGCGCCGCCCACGCAGCCGCGCTGGACGCCGGCGGCTGTACCATCGCCGTGCTCGGCACCGGGGTGGATATCATCTATCCGTTGCGACATCAGGATCTGGCCGCGCGCATCCGCGATCACGGCGCGCTGGTCAGTGAGTTCCCACCCGGCACGGCCGCACACCCGACGCATTTTCCGCGCCGCAATCGCATCATCGCAGGCCTCGGCGTCGCCACCCTCGTCGTCGAGGCAAGCCCGCGCTCGGGCTCACTGATCACGGCGCGCAACTCGGCCGAGAGCGGCCGCGAGGTATTCGCGATTCCGGGCTCGATCCACAATCCGCTCGCGCGCGGTTGTCACCAGCTGATCCGCCAGGGCGCCCGCCTCGTCGAAAGCGCTGACGAGATCATTGCGGAACTGGCACCGCTGACGCAGGGTGTGTGCGCGCAGCTGCGCGACCGATTGTCCGCTGCCGAGGCATCGGCCGGCGTCGCCGATGCCGCGCGTACGCTCGATCCGGACTATGCGTCGCTGTTCGCTGCGCTCGGCCACGACGCCCTTGGCGTCGACCAGCTTGCGCAACGCACGGCGCTGCCAGTCGCCACGCTGTCATCGATGTTGCTGATGCTCGAACTCGAAGGCCAGGTGGTCGCGGCGGGCGGCGGCGCGTATGCGCGCCGCGTATGATGCCGCGCCGGCGTCGCCTGGAAGTTTTCGAATAATCAACAAATACAGAATGTTATGCAGTAGTGCACAACGACCTAAAAGCGCGTACCACGGCACGTGGCGGCGCGAGCATCGCTTGACAGCGCTGCTCGCGCTGTGTTTCCACTGAATAAGGAAGCACGCTCCACCCACCTCTTATCGAGCCAGCGAATCATCGGCGCGCCGCATGGGCCGCCCGCATCCGCCGGCAGGGAAAGCACATGGCAAAGAACCTACTGATCGTCGAATCGCCGGCGAAGGCGAAGACGATCAACAAATACCTCGGCAAGGATTTCCACGTGTTGGCGTCCTACGGCCACGTGCGCGATCTGGTGCCGAAAGAAGGGGCGGTCGCAACCGACAACCACTTCAAGATGAACTACGAGGTGATCGAGCGTAACGAGAAACACGTCGAAGCGATCGCCAAGGCGGCCAAAAGTGCGGAGTCGCTGTATCTCGCGACCGACTTGGATCGCGAGGGCGAGGCGATCTCCTGGCATATCGCCGAGATCCTGCGCGAGCGCGGCCTGCTCGAAGGACGCGCGGTGCATCGGGTCGTGTTCTCCGAGATTACGCCACGCGCGATCAAGGAAGCCGTTGCCAGCCCGCGCAAGCTGTCGATGGATCTGGTCAACGCGCAGCAGGCGCGCCGCGCGCTCGACTACCTGGTCGGTTTCAATCTGTCGCCGGTGCTCTGGCGCAAGGTGCAACGCGGGCTCTCGGCCGGACGCGTGCAGTCGCCTGCGCTGCGCATGATCGCCGAGCGCGAGGAGGAAATCGAGGCATTCAAGGCGCGCGAGTACTGGTCGATCGATGCCGATTGCGCACATCCGGACCAGGCCTTCAAGGCGCGCCTGTGGAAATTGCGCGGAAAGAAGTTCGAGCAGTTCGATCTCACCAATGAAACCGACGCGCAGGCAGCGCGCGAGACGCTGGTGCGTTCCGCGCAGGGTCGCCTGGTCGTCGCCAACATCGAGTCGAAGGAGCGCAAGCGGCGCCCATCGCCACCGTTCACGACCTCCACGCTGCAACAGGAAGCTGCGCGCAAGCTTGGCTTCACCACCAGCCGTACGATGCGTCTGGCGCAGCAGCTGTATGAAGGTGTGGCGATCGGCGACGAGGGCGTCGTCGGCCTCATCACCTACATGCGTACCGACGCGGTGTCGCTGTCGGCCGACGCGATCACCGAGTTGCGCGAAGTGATCGGTCGCGATTTCGGCGCACGCGCACTGCCGGAACAACCGCACTTCTATCGCAACAAGTCGAAGAACGCGCAGGAAGCGCATGAGGCGATCCGTCCGACCTCGGCCTTGCATCGACCCAAGGATGTCGCCGCCTATCTCAGTGACGAGCAGCGCAAGCTGTACGAGCTGATCTGGAAGCGCGCGTTGGCCAGCCAGATGCAGCACGCGACGTTGAACACGGTCAGCGTCGACTTCGACGCCGGCGGCGACTCGATGTTCCGCGCCAGCGGCACCACCGTGGTCGATCCGGGCTTTCTTGCGGTGTACGAGGAAGGTCGCGACCAGAAGAATGCCGAAGAAGAGGACGAAGGACGCAAGCTGCCGGCAATGAAAATCGGCGAAGCCGTACCGATCGCCGCCATCAACGCCGATCAGCATTTCACCGAGCCGCCGCCGCGCTATTCGGAAGCCTCGCTGGTGAAGACGCTGGAGGAGTACGGCATCGGTCGCCCGTCGACCTATGCGAGCATCATCCAGGTGCTGCTGAATCGCGAGTACGTCATCCTCGACAGCCGCCGCTTCAAGCCGACCGATGTCGGCCGCGCGGTCGCGAAATTCCTGTCCGGACATTTCGCGCAGTACGTCGATTACGATTTCACCGCCAAGCTCGAGGACGAACTCGACGCGGTCAGCCGCGGCGAGGAAGACTGGATACCGCTGCTGGAAAAATTCTGGAAGCCGTTCAAGGCGCAGGTCGACGACAAGAACGAAACCGTTGACCGCTCCGAGGCGAGCGGCGCGCGCGAACTCGGCACGGATCCGAAAAGCGGCAAGCCGGTGGCGGTGCGTCTCGGCCGCTATGGACCGTTCGCGCAGATCGGCACCAAGGACGACGAGGACAAGCCGAAGTTCGCCTCGCTGCGCACAGGCCAGAGCATGCACACGATCACACTGGAGGATGCGCTCGAGTTGTTCAAGCTGCCACGCGCGCTCGGCCACAGCGCGGCTGGAGAGGAAGTCACCGTCGGCGTCGGCCGCTTCGGTCCGTTCGTGAAACAAGGCGCGACCTATGCGTCGCTGCAGCCGACCGACGATCCGTACACGATCGAGCTGCCACGCGCGCTCGAACTGGTCCTCGCCAAGGCCGAAGCTGCCGCCAATCGCATCATCAAGGATTTCGGCACCGGCATTCAGGTGCTCAACGGCCGCTATGGCCCGTACATCACAGACGGCGAAAAGAACGCGCGCATCCCGAAGGACAAGGAGCCGCCTGCGCTGACCGAAGCCGAATGCGTCGAACTGCTCGCGGCGGCGCCGAATCGGCCCAAGCGCAGTGGCGGTCGCTTCGGCAAGGGCGGCAAGGCGGCGAAGACGACAAAGACGGCCAAGGCCGATGCTCCGAGCGAAGCCACGCCGAAGAAGACAGTCGCGAAAAAAGCTCCTGCCAAGAAGGCGGCAGCGAAGAAGAAGAGCGTGGCAAAGAAAGCGGTGAAGAAGGCGAGCGCGAAGAAAACGTCCGCGGCCTGATGCTGCGAGGACGAGCGAATTGCACAGCGGATGTCGTCGATATCCGTGGCGATCCGCGTGTTTCGAAGTCGATGTGCTGTTTGATGGACCCGCGCAATGTCGATGGACTCTCCTCTCGCCGCCGCCGTTGCCGCCCTGCGTGCCGGCGGCGTCATCGCCTACCCGACTGAGGCCGTCTTCGGCCTCGGCTGCGACCCGCGCAACCGCGTTGCTTGCGAGCGGCTGTTCGCGCTGAAGCGACGTCCGTCGACGCAGGGCGTGCTGCTGATCGCAGCGAGCTTCGAGCAGATCGAACCCTTCATCGATGCGGCGACGCCGGCGCGAGCGATCGCGCGCGCGCAGGCGAGCTGGCCCGGCCCACATACCTGGATCTTTCCGAGCGCGCCCGATACGCCCGCATGGATCGCCGGCGCGCACGCAGGCATCGCGCTGCGCGTCACCGCACATCCGGTCGCCGCCGACCTCTGCCGTGCATTTGGCGCAGCGGTGGTATCGACCAGTGCGAATCGCCATGGTGCGCCGCCGGCGCTCTGCGCTGCGGATGTCCATGCTGCCTTCGGTGACGAGCTGGACGCAATCCTGAACGGAAATGTCGGGGGACTTGAGCGGCCGACGCCAATCCGCGACGCTATCAGCGGGGCGATCGTTCGCAATTGAGCGTAGGGGTGTATGGCGGCAGTCATCGAAAGCGCGGTGCGCGGTAATCGTGCGCTGCCCATGGTGCAACCTGTGGGCGTGCAACGCGCCGTGGCGTGGCACGCGGGTCGCAGCGTCGGCATGGCGGAATTTCTCGCCGACGTGGCGACGGTCGCGGCGACACTGCCGCTGGCGCGCGAGGCGATCAACCTCTGCGAAGATCGTTACGCGTTCCTGGTGGCATTCTGCGCAGTCGTCAGTCGCAGCCAGACCAACCTGCTGCCGCCGTCGCGGGCGCCGCAGGCAATCGATGAGGCGCTACTGGCCGCGCCCGGCAGTTACACGATCAGCGACCTCGCGCTGACGCCTTCGCCGCGACGCTGCGTGCAGCTGCCGCCACTCGGTCATGGCATTGCTGCCGACCCGTGGCCGATGATCGCGGCCGACCACGTCGCCGCGATCGGCTTCACCTCGGGCAGCACCGGCCAGCCGAAGCCGAATTCGAAAACCTGGGCCGCCTTCTGCGCGAGCAATGCGCGCAATACGGCGGCGCTGGTGCAAACCCTGGCGCTGGCGCCGACGGGGCTAGCGCACATCGTGGCGACCGTGCCGCCGCAACATATGTACGGCATCGAGCTGTCGATCCTGCTGCCGCTGCTCGGGCCGTTCGCCGTGCACAGCGGCCGACCGCTGTTTCCAGCCGATGTCGCCGCGGCCCTGGCCGAAGTGCCGCAGCCGCGCGTGCTGGTGACCACGCCCGTGCATCTGCGCGCGCTGCTGCGCGATCCGGCAGCGCTGCCGCAACTCGGTGCGATCACCTCGGCAACCGCACCGCTGCCGCAGCAACTTGCGGCCGAGGCGGAAGCGCGCTACGGCGCGCCGGTGCTGGAGATGTTCGGTTCGACCGAAACCTGCGTGATCGCGCAGCGCCGTACCGCGCTCGCGACCGACTGGCAGCTGTACCCCGACATCAGCCTGCGTCCGCAACCGGATGGCACTCAAGTCGACGCCCCTTACTTCAATGAACCGGTCACGCTGCAGGATGTCGTCGAACTGCTGCCCGGACAGCGCTTTCGCCTCTGCGGACGGCATGCGGATCTGGTCGAGATCGCCGGCAAGCGCGCCTCGCTCGCCGATTTGACGCGCCGACTGCTGGCCCTCCCCGGCGTGCGCGACGCCATCGTGCTGCAACTGGACGAGCCGGACAGTATGGGCGTGCGGCGCATCGCCGCACTCGTCGTTGCACCGGAGTGCTCGGAAGCAGAATTGCTGAGTGGCCTGCGCAGCGCAGTCGACCCGGCCTTCCTGCCGCGGCCCTTGCGCAAGGTCGACGCGCTGCCGCGCAATGAAACCGGCAAGCTGCCGCGCGCCGAACTGCTCAGGGCGTTGAAGGGGTGAAGTAGGCCGCATAGGCCATTCGTCATGCCTGCGGCGCCGGATGAATATTGGATAAATGCAACGTGCCGCGGACTGGAAACTTTTCCCTTCCAAGCCCATCTATTGTTCCGGGTGCACGCAACGGCACCCTGGTTCACTCACCTCCCTGAGTGCAACCGCGAAGGCCGGTCCCTCCCCAGACCGGTTTTCCCGCCCCGAGGGCTCCCCCTGGCCCTCGGGGCATTTTATTTTTGGGGCCGGTGAAATGCAGGATCGGGCGCTACTCGCCATGCGAGGACGCACGCAAGCGCGCTGCAAAGCGCCAGATACGCCCCGCATACCCTTGTCCCTGCGGCGAGCGATCCCACAGGCCGCGAAGCGGCCGGCCCCGTCGCTTCAATGCGCCTCATCCCAGTTCGCGCCGACACCGACGTCGACGACCAGCGGCACCGCCAGGGTTGCCGCCGCCGCCATGCGTTCGCGCACGCCGGCGACGAGCGCATCGACACGGTCGGCGCGCACCTCGAACACGAGTTCGTCGTGCACCTGCATCAACATGCGCGCCGAATCCTCCTGCTCGAGCAACCACGCATCGACGTCGAGCATCGCGCGCTTGATGATATCGGCCGCGGTGCCCTGCATCGGCGCATTGATCGCGGCACGTTCGGCGCCGGCGCGCTGCGCCTGGTTGCGCGCATTGATGTAGTCGAGGTGGAGGCGGCGACCGAACAGGGTTTCGACGTAGCCATCGCGCCGCGCCTTCTCGCGCGTCTCTTCCATGAACGTCTGCACCCCCGGATAACGCGCGAAGTAGCGCGCCATGTAGTCCTGCGCCTCACCGCGCGGCACGCTGAGCTGGCGCGCCAGGCCGAACGCGCTCATGCCGTACATCAGGCCGAAATTGATCGCCTTGGCGGCACGGCGCTGGTTCGCGTCGACCTGGTCCTGCGGCAGCCCGAACACTTCGGCGGCTGTCGCGCGATGAACGTCCTGACCGCCATGGAATGCGGCGAGCAGACCGGCGTCGCCGGACAAGTGCGCCATGATGCGCAGCTCGATCTGCGAATAGTCCGCCGCGACGATGCGCCAACCTTCCGGCGCGATGAAGGCCTGGCGGATGCGGCGGCCGTCTTCGGTACGAATCGGAATGTTCTGCAGGTTCGGATCCGACGACGACAAGCGCCCGGTCGCCGCAATCGCCTGGCCGTAACTCGTATGCACGCGACCGGTGCGCGGGTTGACGATTTCGCCGAGCTTCTCGGTGTAGGTGCTGCGCAACTTGGCCAGGCCGCGATAGTCGAGGATCACCCGCGGCAGTTCGTGCTGGTCCGCAATCGCCGCAAGCGCTTCCTCATTCGTCGACGGCTGTCCGCCGGGTGTTTTCACCAGCACCGGCAGCTTGAATTCCTCGAACAGCAAGGCCTGCAGCTGCTTGGGCGAATCGAGGCTGAAATTGCGGCCGGCAATCACGAACGCGCGCTCGGTCAGCTCATGCATGCGCCGGGCGAGTTCCTGGCTCTGCTTCTTCAGTGCAATCGTGTCGATCAACACGCCGCGCTGTTCCATCCGCGCGAGCACCGGCACCAGCGGGACTTCGATGTCCTTGTAGACCGAATGCAGCGACGGCACCGCCGCGAGCTGCGGCGACAGCGCCCGATGCAGGCGCAGCGTGATGTCGGCATCTTCGGCGGCATATCGGCACGCGGTATCGAGGTCGACCTGCGAGAACGAGATCTGCTTGGCGCCCTTGCCGGCGACGTCCTCGTAGTGAATCGTGTCGTAGCCGAGCTGGCGCTTGGCGAGCGAATCCATGTCGTGGCGCGTCGCGGTCGAGTTCAGCACGTACGATTCGAGCATCGTGTCCTGCGCGATGCCGCGCACGTCGACGCCGTGATTCGACAGCACGTTGATGTCGTACTTCGCGTGCTGGCCGAGCTTCGGCCGCGTTGCGTCTTCGAGCACCGGCTTCAGGGCCGCGAGCACGACGTCGCGCGGCAACTGCGCCGGCGCGCCGGCGTAGTCGTGGCCAACCGGAATGTAGGCCGCGGATTTCGGCTCGACGGCGAACGAGAGTCCGACGATTTCGGCGCGCATCGGATCGAGCGAGGTCGTTTCGGTGTCGAATGCGATGAGTTCGGCGCTGCGCAGTTTCGCGACCCAGGCGCCGAGCCGTTCGAGTGTCGTCACGAGTTCGTAGTCGCCCGGTCCGCTCAGAGCCGCATCGACGGTCGCGGATGGCGGCGGCGTGGCGACTGCGCCCGATTCGGGAAGACCCGTTCCTGCAGGCCGTCCGTCTCCCTCGAACAGGCCCGGAGGGGACGCAGGCGACGCATCAAGATCCTTCAGGGCCGCGTTGAACTCGTAGCGCTTGTACAGCGTGCGCAATGTCTCGGTGTCGCGATCGAGCAGATGCAGTTCGGTCGGCGCGCGATCCAGCTCCAAATCGACGCGGATCGTCGCCAGCTGGCGCGACAGCGGCAACTGCGGCAGGGCCTTGCGCAGGTTCTCGCCAATCTTGCCGCCGACCTTGTCCGCATTGGCGATGACCCCATCGAGGCTGCCGTACTCGGCCAGCCACTTCGCGGCGGTCTTCGGTCCGCATTTCTCGACGCCGGGGATGTTGTCGACGCTGTCACCCATCAGCGCGAGGTAGTCGACGATCTGGTCCGGGCGCACGCCGAACTTGTCGAAGATGCTCGTCTCGTCGAGGGTGGTGTTCGTCATCGTGTTGACCAGGCGGATGCCGGGCACGACTAGCTGGGCAAAATCCTTGTCGCCGGTCGATACGGTGACGTCGATGCCGGCAGCGACCGCGCGCGTGGCCAGCGTACCGATCACGTCGTCGGCCTCGACGCCGTCGACGCGCAGGATCGGGAAGCCGAGCGCGCCGACGATCGCCAGCATCGGCTCGACTTGCGCGCGCAGGTCGTCCGGCATCGGCGCCCGGTTCGCCTTGTATTGCGCATAGAGATCGTCACGAAAGGTCGGTCCCGGCGCGTCCTGCACGAACGCCACGTACTCCGGCTTCTCCTTCAGCGTGGCGCGCAACATGTTGACGACGCCGAACAGCGCGCCGGTCGGCTCACCGGCCGAATTCGTCAACGGCGGCAGCGCATGGAACGCGCGGTAGAGATAGGATGAACCATCGATAAGAACGAGACGTGGACGCGACATCGAAAGGCTTGCCGTGCAGCGAAAGAGGCGGCAGCTTGGCAAGCGGCCGGAACGTTTGCAACGCGCCAGCGCGCAACGTCATCTTTGCGGACGGCGCCCGATGAAAAACGTCGCACGTCTGCTAGGCTGGTCGCACGTCAAGGAGCTGCCGTCATGAATCCGATCGTCCGCCCGCTGCTCGTCGCCCTCAGTTTCGCCCTCGCCGCGTCCACCGCGCTGGCGGCAGACCAGAAGCCCCCGAAATCGAACGCACCGCCGCCCCCTGGCATCAATGATCCCGGCGTCAGCACGCCGGCAGCGCCGCAGGGCCCTGCCGCTGCGAATACCGTGCCGGCCGCCGCCCAGGATCCGCTCGCGCCATTGGCCAAACCCGACTCACGCCTGGTCCGCGACAAGGCCTCTCGCGATGTCGAAGCCAACAGCGCGCGCATGGCATCGAGCCAAGTGACTCGGCGCCAGCAGGGCGACGACACGATCGAGGAATATAGCGACAAGGGCCATGTCTGGATGATCAAGATCGCGCAGCCGAACGGCCCGACGCAGACCTTCATGGACCCCGACGGAGGCGGCCGCCTGCTGAGCGACCCGAACCAGGGACCGGTGAAACCGGTGTACTACACGCTGTACGAGTGGAAGTGAGCCTGGGCGAAGCGGGAAGTCGCGCCTTTGACGCTGTGAAGGGTCAAGGCTGAACAGCACAGCCCTCGCGTCGCAAACCTTGCGGTCTTTTGCTGACGCTTTGCAGCCCACGCGGTGGGCGACTTACAAGCCGCAACACGGCCTGCTTCCCAGCCATCACGCCAGCCAGTCACGTGGCCGCAGATAGTCGTTCAAGCGCGCTTCCGCGCTGCCCACTTCCGGGCTGTAGCCGTATTCAAAGCGCACGCGCGGCGGCAGGCTCATCAAGATCGATTCGGTGCGTCCGCCCGACTGCAGGCCGAACAACGTGCCGCGGTCGTAGACGAGATTGAACTCGACGTAGCGACCGCGCCGGTAAAGCTGGAATTCGCGCTCGCGTTCACCGAACCGGGTGTGCTTGCGGCGCTCGACGATCGGCAGGTACGCATCGAGCAGACCGTTGCCGACAGCCTGCTGGAAGGCGAAGCAGCGTTCGAAGTCCCAGCTATTCAAATCATCGAAGAACAGGCCGCCGACGCCACGCGTTTCGGCGCGGTGCTTCAGATAGAAATACTCGTCGCACCAGTGCTTGTAGCGCGGATACACCTCGCCGCCGAACGGTGCGCAGAGGTCGCGTGCAATGCGGTGCCAATGCCGTACGTCCTCGTCGAACGGATAAAACGGCGTCAGATCGAAGCCGCCACCGAACCACCACACCGGTGCGGTGCCCTCCGCGCGCGCCTCGAAGTAGCGCACGTTCATGTGCGTGGTCGGTACGTACGGGTTCAGCGGATGCACGACGACGGAGACACCAAGCGCCGTCCAGCTGCGTCCCGCCAGCTCCGGCCGCAACGCACTCGCGGCTGGCGGCAGGCGCTCGCCGCCGACGCGGGAGTAGCCGACGCCGGCGTGCTCGAACACGGCGCCGCCCTTCAGCACGCGCGAAAGCCCACCGCCGCCTTCGGCCCGCTGCCAGCGGTCCTCGGCAAAGCACGCGGCGCCGTCGCTCGCCTCGAATGCAGCACAAAGGCGGTCCTGCAGGCCGCTCAGGAATGTTTCTACGACGCTCAGCCGATCGTCGGCAGCAACCGCAGCGATGTTCGCAAGTGACGGATTCATCGCGGAATCGTAGCAGCCTGCCCGTCCGGCCTGGCAGCGACGGATCGGCGCACGCCGATTCGCGGTCAAGGGCCGCGTGTCATAATTCGCAGCCCACTGTTTACCCCGCCAGCGCGTGCCCAGCCGGATCGCACCTCTCGCCATCACCGCCTACACTGCGACGTCAGCGCTCGGACGCGGCCGCGCCGCGCACGCCGAGGCGTTGCGCTCGAGCCGTGGCGGCCTGCGCCCGAACGACTTCACCGATACACCGCTGGCCTGCGCGATCGGTCGCGTCGATGGCCTCGAAGAGGGACCTTTGCCGACCGAATTCGCCGCGCACGACTGCCGCAACAATCGGCTCGCCTGGGGCGGTCTTGCCGCCGACGGTTTCCTCGACGCGGTGCGCGGATGCATCGCGCGTCATGGCGCCGAACGCGTCGCCCTGCTCGTAGCCACCTCGACCGCCAGTATCGAAGCAACCGAACGCGCCTATCGCGAACTCGACGATGGTCACTTCCCGCCCTATCTGCGCATTCCAGCGCTGCACGCGCCGCACTCGCTCGGCATCTTTCTGGAAGCCGCGCTCGGCACGCGTGGCCCCTGCCTGACCGTCGCCACGGCGTGCTCGTCGAGCGCGAAGATCTTCGCGCAAGCCGAACGCCTGTTGCGTCTCGGACTTGCCGATGCGGCTGTGCTCGCCGGCGTCGACAGCCTCTGCGGCAGTGTCCTGTTCGGTTTCAATGCCCTCGGACTGGTGGCGCCGCAGGCGTGTCGACCGTTCGACATCGCGCGCTGCGGTATCTCCATCGGCGAGGCGGCCGGTTTCGCCCTGCTCGAACGCGAGGGCGACACTTCGACGCCGTACCTGCTCGGCTATGGAGAGTCTTCGGACGCCTATCACATGTCGACGCCGCATCCGGACGGCGCGGGCGCGCGCCTCGCGCTGGTCGATGCGCTCACGCGCGCCGGTCTCGCGCCTGACGCGGTCGACTACATCAACCTGCATGGCACCGCGACGCTGAAGAACGACGAAGTCGAGGCCGCCGTGATCGCCGACCTGTTCGGCGCTTGCACGCGCGCGAGCTCGACCAAGGGGTTTACCGGTCACACGCTCGGCGCGGCCGGAATTCTCGAAACGGTGATCACCCTGCTCGCAATGGCCGATGATCTGGTGCCCGCCACGCTGAACAGCACGACGCCCGATCCGCTGTGCGGTCCGCAGCTCGCGTTCGCCAACGAACGTCGCACGATTCGTGTCGCGTTGAGCAATTCGTTCGGCTTCGGCGGCAACAACTGCACGCTGGCGTTCGGCCGCGGCATGGTGCATTGAACATGGAAGGGCTGATCGCTTACATCGACGGCATCGGCTGGTGGTCGCCCGGCGTCCCCGACTGGGAACATGCCGCGCGCCTGCTGCGCGGCGAGGACACCGCGACATCCGATGCGGCGGCGAAGCCGGCGGCCACCGTGTTGCCGCCGACCGAGCGCCGGCGCGCGCCGGAGTCGGTTCGGCTGGCGTGCGAGGTGGCCGGCCAGGCGTGCGCGATGGCGGCACGCGAGCCGTCCACGCTGGCGTGCGTGTTCGCCTCGGCGCATGGCGATACCGCGACGACCGATGCCCTCTGTGCGACGCTCGCCGACGCACCGCTGGAAACTTCACCGACACGCTTCCACAACTCCGTGCACAACGCGCCAGCCGGCTACTGGACCATCGCCGCGCAGTGTCGCGCGTCCTCCAGCGCGATCGCGGCCGGACCCGGCACGTTCGCTGCCGGCCTGTTCGAGGCCGCCGTGGAAGCGCGCGCCGATGCTTGCGCGGTGCTGTTCGCTGCGTACGACATTGCCGCGTGCGGTGCGCTGACCGACGTCGTCGACAACAGTGCGCCGTTCGCAGTGGCGCTGATCGTCAGTCACGCACGTAGTCCGCGCACTTGCGCCAGCCTGCACCTGCGCCACGAAGCGCAGGCGGCGCCAGCGACAGCGCCACCTGCACGGCTGGCGGCGCTGGCTGCGACCAACCGCATCGCGGCGGCGCTGCCGCTGTTCGTGGCGCTCGCCAATGGCGAGCCGACGAGCCTGCGTCTGCGCAATGGTGCGCACACGATGCTGGCGATCGAGGTGCGTCCATGAGTGCAGTCGAGCCCGGTTGCATCGCGGTCGTGATCCCTGCATTGAACGAGGAGCGCGCGATCCGCGGCGTCGTCCAAGCCGTACTTGAGATCTGCCCGAACGTGATCCTGATCGATGACGGTTCGACCGATGCAACGCTGCAGCGTGTCGCCGATCTGCCCATCAGCGTGATCCGCCATGCGACACCGCTCGGCAAGGGCCAAGGCCTGCGCGACGGCTTCCGCAAGGCGCGCGAACTCGGCTTCGACGCCGTCATCGCGATGGACGGCGACGGCCAGCACCTTGCCGAAGACATCCCGCGCCTGCTCGCGGCGGCACGGCGCTACCCGGAACACATCGTGATCGGCGCGCGCGTGCGTCATCGCGAGAATCAGCCGCCGGCCCGTCGCCGCGCCAACGACTTCGCCGACTGGGGCATTTCCTGGGGCTGCGGCCTGCCCGTCGTCGATACGCAGAGCGGGCAGCGCTATTACCCACTCGGCGCACTCGAGCTGGTCGATCTGGCCGCCGACGATTTCGTGTTCGAGGCAGCGCTGCTGATTGCCGCCGCGCGCGAGAAGAATGTCGGCATCGTCTCGGTGCCGATCGAATCGCGCTATCAGGGCGAATTCCGCGCGAGCCACTTCCGCCCAGTGCGCGACGTCACGCGCATCACCTTGTACACGGCCGGCCGCGTGATCCACTACGGCGACGTCGTGCGCAGCTATCGTCGATCGCATTCGACGGCCGCACTGGTCTACGACCCGCCGACGCACGACTGAGGACGGCATGGCGCAGATTCCACACCTGCGGCTGCAGCCTGCACTGACCCCTCGCCGTGGGCCACCGACCAGCTCGGGCTGCGCACGTTGTTCGGCGACTGCCTGCCGCGCGATGAGCGCCTGGCGTGCTTAAGAGCCTGTTCGAACGCAGCGAGCCTGCGGCGGTGTTGCTGCCGATGCCGGCGTTCTGCGTCTGGGCTCGACTCGAGACGATTGCTGCCGGCAACGGCCAGCCGGCGCTGCCGCGGGCGCTCGCCGCCGCGATTGCAGACCGCTGCTCGGCGCCAGCGGTGGCGCTCAGTTCGTACCGTCGAAGCCATCCGCGAAGATCGTGTCGGCAGCGATGAGGCAAGGAACGGCGTCGGTGACTGTCGCGAGCTTGTTTGCCGCCGAGGTGATGTCGCGGCTGTAGCAGCCGCCCGCGCTGTCGGTGTATTCGTAGTCTTGCTCGCTGTGCCGGTTGGCTAGCGCACTTTCATAATGCGTGCTGACACGGTCGGTCAGCGTGCTGACCGGACCCGAATCGGTGCCGGTGGCGATGGCCGTGATCGTGCGATTGAACTGCTGATCGAAATCCGCACTGACGAGGCTGCCGTTCTGGGGGTTGTATGGCAACACCAGGCTGAACGGATAGGCGAGTTGCTCGTGCACCGTCCTGGTCGACGCCGGCAACGACGTGGTGACCGTCGTGGTCGTGTCAACGTTCGTCGCCAGATCGACCGTCCACAGCGTCCGCGTTACCGAAACGCTCGCGTAGGCCGATACCGCATGGAAGGCGAATGCCTGCTCGATCGAGGTGTCGACGCCGCCATGCGAGGTGTCGACGTGACCCGCAAGGGTGAACTGCCGGTTCGAATCGACCGTCACCGCACCGAGCCCGTCACTACCGATCGTACTGGTGACGACCGGTACCGGCCCGCTGCCGATCGTATTGGTCGTCACGCTACCGGTGACCTGGTTACTGCCGGCGTCGAGATAGAGCAGCAGCGCCGCGGTGGTCGAGAAATGTTCGTGCACGTTGAACACGCTGAGCGAGATCGTGTGCGCGGCGCCATCGCTGAGCACCGCGGCGAACGGACTGAGGTCGACGCGGTAGGGTTTGAAATTCAACGTCTGCAGACCCGGGATTGGTATCCACAGCAACGGCTGGAAACCGCCCGTGTACACCCATGGATAGACCGGCGCGACGCCGGCCGGTACGCCATCGAGGCTGAGTTCGACTTCGCGGAACGCGGTTCCGGGGCAGTCGCCGGTGATTGCCGCAACAGCGTCCGGCATGCAGCTCCACCAGAATTCGTCCGAGCCCTGGCTCTGCGCGAAGACGTCGAGATAGGCTCGCTCGATATTCGTCGGCAGCGTCAACGTCTTGCTCAAGACATCGGTCGGCAGGGTGAGATCCACCGTCGCACCCGCCGGATCGCTGCCGAGCGGCAGCACTTGATCCGCCGTCGCCGGCGCCGGATCGCTCGCCGAGGCGGGATAGAACGCGAGGCTGGCACTGCCATGGATGACGCCGGTGTAAGTGCCATTGACGATGTTGCCGATGAAGACATCGCCGGCCTGCATGTTCATCAGCACGGCGCTGTAGTCGGTGAGATCGCGTTCTACATGCCAGCTCGGCGCCAGCGTCGGCGACGGTTCGGCCGTAGTACCGAAGAAGACGTTGATGCCGCCGATCCATACCGTGCCGGTGCGGTCAAATTGAATGCCCGCCGTCACCGACAAATCGAATGAAAGCACCACCTTCGCCCATGGACCCGCGCACTCGACCGGCGGCGTGTAGGTGAAATCGTGCGGACTGTAGTCGTTGAACACGAAGTCGGTGAACAGCGGCACCGTGCAGGGGATCGTCGAAGGCCGCGTTATTGTCGGGTCGGCAATCGAGACGTTCGACGAGCCGATCGCCGGCAACGGGCCGTAACCGCCGCCGCCACCCGCGAACAGCGCGGGCGGAAACGTCGACAGTGCCAGCACGATCAGGCGCGACCCCAACCTGCGGTTTGCTGCTCCAACGAGCGCGGCGATGCACGGCATCACGGTTTCCCTGGCAGAGTGAGTGCTGCAGCAGCATATCGCCGGGACCGGCGGCCGCGAAGACGGATCAACGTAAAGATTCGGGAACGACGTTCGACGCTGCCGGCGCCGCGCGGCGGTTTGCGCTCTACCTGCCCATTGCTGCGCTGCCTGCGGCACAATGTCGGAGGCTACCGGGAGGCGAACATGCGCACATCCGAGCACGACGTTGCGATCATCGGTGGCGGCCTTGCCGGCCTGACACTCGGTTTGCAGTTGCGCGATCGCTTTGCGGACCTGTCGATCCAGGTGATCGAGCGCCGCGCACATCCGGTGACTCCCGGCGCGCACAAGGTCGGCGAATCGACCGTGGAGATCGGCGCGCACTACTTTGCCGACACACTCGGGCTGCGCGAGCACCTGGAAACCTGCCATATCCGCAAGTTCGGCTTCCGCTTCTTTTTCTCCGAGGGACGCAGCGATCTGGAGAATCTGACCGAGCTCGGCGTCAGCAACGTGCTGCCGACGCCGACTTACCAGATCGATCGCGGCATCTTCGAGAACTTCCTCGGCAGCGAAGCGCGTCGGCGCGGCATCGGATTCGTCGACGGCGCGACGGTGCGCGGCATCGATCTTGCCGATGACGGCGGCGTACATCGCGTGCGCTTCGAAACACGCGACGGCGAGCAATCCCTGCAGGCGCGATGGCTGATCGACGCCAGCGGTCGCGCCGGACTGGTCAAGCGCAAGCTCGGCCTCGAACTGGACAACGGCCACGACGCCAACGCGGTCTGGTTTCGCGTCGACGACCGTCTCGAGATCGACGGCTGGTGCAGCGACCGCGACTGGCAGGCGCGCTGCACGCCGGCCGAACGCTGGCGCTCGACCAATCATCTGGTCGGTCCCGGCTACTGGGTCTGGCTGATCCCGCTCAGCTCCGGTGCGCACTCGGTCGGCATCGTGGCCGACGCGGCGATGCATCCACTGGAGGGCATGAACACGCTCGACAAGGCGCTCAGCTGGCTGGCGCAATACCAGCCGGCAGTCGCGCGCGAATGCAGCGCACGACGCGACAAGGTCATGGACTTCCTGTTTCTGCGCGACTATTCGCACAGCTGCAAACAGGTCTTCTCGGGTGATCGCTGGGCATTGAGCGGCGACGCCGGCGTGTTCCTCGATCCGTTCTATTCGCCCGGCAGCGACTTCATCGCGATCGGCAATACCTACATCTGCGAGCTGATCGCGCTCGACCGCGCCGGCAAACCGCTCGGCCCGTATGCGCATATCTACCAACAGCTGTTCATGTCGTTCTACGAAAACACGCTGAGCATCTACGAAGGTCAGTACCCGCTATTCGGCGACGCCGAAGTGATGCCGATCAAGGTGATCTGGGACTACACCTACTACTGGGGCGTGCTGGCGCAGCTGGTGTTCCAGAACCGCCTCACCGACATCGGCCTGCTCGGCGAACTGCGCGGCGAGTTCGAGCGCGCGCAGCGGCTGAATCGCGAGATGCAGGCGTTCTTCCGCAGTTGGCATGCGCACAGTCGCGCTCGCAACGCGGCGGAGTTGCTGGACCAGAGCCACCTCGACTGGTTCGTCACGATGAACCGCACGCTGCATGATCCACTCGCGCGCGACCAGCTGATTGCGCGACTGCGCGACAACGTCGCCCTGATGGGCCGGCTCGCCGCGACCATCGTCGCGCGTGCACACGACGCGTGTCCGGACCTCGATGTCGGCGGTCGCGACCATGCAACGGACGTCGACGCGCCGAGCCTGTTCGCACGCGCGGCGTAGCGCCGCGATGGTCGCCGCGCTCAGCCCATGCCGCCGTTGACGCCGATGACCTGGCCGTTGACATAGGCGGCGCCGTCCGAGCAGAGGAAGCGCACCAGCGCGGCGACTTCGTCCGGCGTTCCTGCACGGCCTGCCGGTACCAGCGCCTTGATTTGCGTCGCGTCGAAGTTGCCGTCAGCCATGCGCCCGGCAATCACACCAGGAGCGACCACGTTGACGGTGATGCCGCGCGAGGCCATCTCGCGCGCCAATGATTTCGAGGCGCCATGCAGCGCCGATTTCGCCGCCGCATAGTTGACCTGACCGCGATTGCCGAGCACCGCCGCGACCGACGACACACTGACGATGCGTCCCCAGCGCGTGCGCGCCATCGGCAACAGCAGCGGCTGCGTCACATGGAAGAAGCCATGCAGCGAGACGTCGATGACGCGTCGCCACTGCTCCTCGCGCATGCCGGCCAGCGGCGCGTCGTCGTGGATGCCGGCGTTGTGCACGAGCACCTGGATCGGTCCCGCTTCGAGCGCTGCGTCCAGCGCCGCGCGCGTCGCGCCTCCGTCGGTGAGATCGAACACGAGCGGGAGCGCCTGACCGCCAGCGGCGCGAATCGCGGCGACGATCGCCTGCGCGCGCTCGATGCCGGCGTGCGCGTGCACGAGCACCTCGCAGCCGTCCGCCGCGAGTGCATGCGCGATCGCGCCACCGATGTCGCCGCTGCCGCCCGTGATCAGGGCTCGTCTCGTTGTCGTCATGCCGATGCAGTTGCCGTCGAATGGGCGTGTATCGGACTGCATGCGGCGTGACGGATCAAGTGCGGGCGCGGCGAAGCACGGCTTGACAACGCGGCTTGATCATTATATATAACTACTGAGTTATGTAACTACTAGGTTATCGATAAATGCACGCTGCACGTCTCGATGCGACCTTTGCGGCACTGGCCGACCCGACCCGGCGGGCGATCCTGGCCCGGCTCGCCTCCGGCGAAGCCTCGGTGACGGAACTCGCCGAGCCGTTCGCGATGAGCCAGCCGGCGATCTCCAAGCACCTCAAGGTGCTCGAGCGTGCCGGCCTGATCGCGAGCGCCCAGGATGCGCAGCGCAGACCGCGCCGGCTCGAGGCGAAGCCGCTCGCCGAGGCCACGCAGTGGCTGGAAAACTATCGCAGGTTCTGGGAAGGCAACTTCGAGCGTCTCGACAGCCTGCTCGATGCGCTGAAAGCCGAACACGGCCGCAAGCCGCTCAAACCGAAACAGAGGAAACGAGTATGAGAAATGCATTGCAGATCAGCACGCCGAGCGATCGTGAGATCGCGATGACGCGCAGTTTCGATGCGCCTCGCACATTGGTGTTCGAAGCCTGGACGAAACCCGAGTTGCTCAAACGCTGGCTCGGTGTGCACAACGGCTGGTCGCTGGCGATCTGCGAGATCGATCTGAACGTCGGCGGCCGCTACCGCTATGTCTGGCGCGGGCTGGATGGGATCGAAATGGGCATGGGCGGCGTCTACCGTGAGATCGTCGTACCCGAGCGCATCGTGGGGACGGAACGATTCGATCAGGCCTGGTATCCCGGCGAAGGCGTCGGCACGGTCACGCTGGTGGAAACCGGTGGCCGCACCACACTGACGCAGACGCTTCTGTACGAATCGCGCGAGGCGCGCGACGCGGTGCTGCGCTCGCCGATGGAAAAGGGCGTCGCCCTTGCTTACGACAAGCTGGACGAAATCCTGGCGTCGCTGGCAACGGCCTAGCGAACCGCACTGCACGGCACATGCCGCACTTCGGACCAAAGGAGAACCATCGTGCTCGACACACCCGAAATCACCCACACGAACGAGCAACTCACCGCCGTCATCCACCTCACCGTTCCGCGCAACCAGATACAGGAAGTCATGGGGCCCGGTATCGCCGAGTTGATGAGCGCGGTGGCCGCCCAAGGCGTCGAGCCGACAGGGCCATGGTTCAACCACCATCTGCGCATGGCGGCGGATCTGTTCGACTTCGAGATCAGCCTGCCGGTGGCCACGCCCGTCACAGCCGCCGGCCGCGTGCGCCCCGCCGTATTGGCGGCTGCGAAGGTGGCGCGCACGATCTACCGCGGACCTTACGAGGGCCTCGGCTCAGCCTGGGGCGAGTTCGAGGCGTGGATCAAGGCCCACGACCATCGCGCGGCGGCCAACCTGTGGGAATGCTATGTCGCCGGGCCGGAATCGAGTCCCGATCCGAGCACCTGGCGCACACAGCTGAATCGTCCACTGGTTGACTAGCGCGTTCACCGGGAAAGCGCATGGCAGGTAGCAAGAAGGCCCCGACGGCCAAGAAGGAGTCGAAGCCGGCGCCGATCGACGCCGAGGTGCAAGCCGCGCTCGCTTGGCTGCAAGGTCACGCGACGACGAAACGCCGCGACGAAATGGCGCCGCGTTATGGCGTCCATACCGACAAGGCATTCGGCACCTCGATGGCCGACATGCAAAAACTCGCGAAGCGTCTCGGCAGGCAGCACGCGCTCGCCGTCGCGCTGTGGGAAACCGGCTGGTACGAGGCGCGCATGTTGGCTGCGCTGGTCGACGAACCGGAGCGCGTGACGCCGCCACAGATGGATCGCTGGGCGAAGGACTTCGACAACTGGGGAATCTGCGATACCGTCTGCTTTTGTCTGTTCGACCGTACGCCGCATGCCTTCGGCAAGGTCGTGCAGTGGTCGCGGCGGCGCGACGAGTTCGTGCGCCGCGGCGCCTTCGCCCTGCTCGCCTGCCTCGCGCTGCACGACCGCCAAGCCGACAACGGCGCATTCCTGAGCTGCCTGCCTTTGATTGAGAAGGCCGCCGACGACGAACGCAACTTCGTCAAGAAAGGCGTGAGCTGGGCGCTGCGCGCGATCGGCACGCGCGACGCCGAGCTGAAGGCCGCCGCCGTCGCACTGGCCGAGCGTCTGCTGGATCATCCTGCGGCCGCGACGCGCTGGATCGCAAGGGACGCGCTGCGAGCGCTCAAGCGGGCGTGAAGCCGACGCCAACGGCAACCCTGTCTCTGGTGCAAAAGCAGTCGCCGTCCCGTTGACGATGAGGATATCTGCGCTCAACCTGCGTGCGATGGACTTCAGGCAACACCCGTTTCGGATGCCATCCGGAGACAGGAGTGAGGTCCAAGTTGCGAGTTTTCATTCACCGCACTTTCAACTTCGATCCCAACCTCACTGCAAGCTTCCCTCTGTGGTTTCGGCTTCGCGTCAAACCACACAGGCGATTGAACCCCGCGTTTCGATCCAGGACTCGCTGACCATGAAAGACACCTCCACGCCGCCCAATCGCTCGATGCCGTCCAGCTCGATCGTCCCGGTGTTGGGTTACCGCGACGTGCGCGCTGCGGCCGAATGGTTGTGCCGCGCTTTCGGCTTCAACGAACGACTGCGCATCGGAGAGCATCGAGCGCAGCTCGTGCTCGATGACGCCGCCATCGTCGCCAGCGCACTTCCCGCCGGCGCTGCGAGCACCACCGATTCGAATCATTCGATGATGATGCGCGTGGCCGATGTCGACCGGCACCACGAACACGCGCGGCGGTGCGGTGCGCGCATCGTCGTCGCCCCGGCCGATCATCCATACGGCGAACGCCAGTACAGTGCGCAGGATATCGGCGGCCATCTGTGGACGTTCTCGCAGACGATCGCCGATGTCGATCCGGCCGACTGGGGCGGGCAGTTGTTCGAGGAGTGCATCGATGCAGCAGCGCATCGTCCTGCGTGAGGCAGCCGCCGCCGACGAGCGCGAGTTCCTCGGCCTCGCGCGCGCAAGCAGAACGCTGCACCGGCCGTGGATTGCGGCGCCGGCAACGACGGCGCAATTCCACGCCTACCTCGAGCGCATGGCCGAACCTCACAATCGCGCCCTGCTCGTCTGTCGCCGCGACGGCGCCGATCTCGTTGGCGTCATCAATGTCACCCACATCGTCCTCGGCGTTTTTCGCAGCGCCTATCTCGGCTATTACGTCTTCGCCGGACGCGAAGGCCAGGGCTTCATGCGCGCAGGTCTGCGCGCGGCGGTTCGACACGCGTTCAAGACCTTGCAGCTGCATCGACTCGAGGCGAACATCCAGCCGGGCAACACGGCCTCGATCGCGTTGGCGAAATCCTGCGGCTTCTCGCTGGAAGGCTATTCGAAGCGCTATCTGAAGATCAACGGCCGCTGGCGCGACCACGAACGTTGGGCGATCCGCTCCGGCTAGCACGGCCTTGGATTGCGTAGTCTGTCGCACTCATCGGCAGCGCAGAGGGATCACTTCCGGCGGTATCCCACGATCGTTGCGGCAATCGCCGAGATCTGTTGCAGACGAAGGTGTGACCTTTCAGAAACGCAGGCCGAGCGCGACGCGCGTCTGCCCGACATGGGTGAAGTTCACCGCGCGCTCACGCGCGAGCTTGCAGAACACCTGACGATAGTCGTATTCGAGCGCAAGGCCGTAGCCATGCACCATCACGTCATCGTCGGCCAGACCATGCTTGTAGGTCGCATCGACGGTCAGGCGCGAAAGTTCGCTCAAATGATATTTCAGCAATGCATGCGTGATCCGCTGTTGCGTATGCAGGCGGTCGTCACGCACCTGGAACAGCGATATCTCGCTGTGCGGCAACAGCGATTTCGAGCCAAGCCCTAGCGTGATTGCATCGTTGGGGTCGAAGTTGAGGTTGTAGTACGGCCTCAGGTTCGTGCGTCCGAAACCGACGATCGCATAATTGTCGCCACCGATGTTCGCCTGCGCCGAGCCGCCGAGAAAGCCGCGCGAGGCGGCCTGCGCCGACAGCGAGAGACCGACCCAGCCGAAGTCCGGGTCGTATTCGTAGCCGGCGCGCGTCTGGCGGAAGTTCTGCTGATCCTGATACTGCCCGAGCCAGACCTTCTGCTCGCCGAGGTCGGCGCGCAGGTTGACGTCCCAGGCATCGTTGCCGTCGGAGTTGTCGTACCAGGCTGGCGTCAGCTTGAACTTTGCGCCGCTGTCGGCGCTGTCGCCGTCGTCGGCATGCGCGGTCGCACACGCCAGCGCCGCGCAGGCGAGCAGGCTACACATCGAGGCGCGCAGGGCAAAGGTCGTCATGGCGCTATCGTAAACCGCTTCGGCAGCGGATTTTTTCATTTCGCCTGTGATTTTTTGCACGCTTGCGCGAATCATGTCTCCATGAAACAACCTCGGAGACGGCCCAGGTGCAAGACGTGCTGAGCGAAAAGCGTGGCGACCTGCTGCGCAACCGCTTCCAGCATTTGCTGGAAGGCCATCGCGGCATCGTGTTCAAGGTGGCCAATGCCTACAGCCGGCACGCCGAGGACCGGCGTGACCTCGCGCAGGAAATCTGCGCGCAGCTGTGGAAGGCAACCCAGCATGGGATGGGGTGCGGCCGTTCTCGACCTGGATGTACCGCACTGAATGTCGCGATCTCGTTCGTGCGCGGTGACAGTCGGCGCACCTCCGTCGCGCTCGACGAGATCGAGGGCGAACCTGGCCACGACGGCGAGGCCGAGCGCGAGAATCTTGACGGCGTGCGCGCGCTGTACCGCTTCATCGGCCGGCTCGATCCGCTCAATCGCGCGCTGCTGCTGCTCTATCTCGATGAGAAGAGCCAGCGCGAAATCGCCGAGATTCTAGGCATCGGCTGCTGTGGATACCCCTCGCGATGATGGTATTGGTGAGCCTGTTTGGCACCGACCTGTACGCCAACATGCCCGGCGTGATCCATCTGGATCTTGGCGTCGGCATTGCGGGTCTGATCGCGACGTGGTGGCTGCTCCGCTGGTCGCTGCATCCGCGTCGGCCGAAGCTCGCCCGGTTCATCGATGACGGCATGACCGGCAGCAGCCTGCGCAATGCGCAGGCCGCGCTCGACGAAGTCGCACGCTTCGAGCAGGACTGAAGGCCCGGCAAGCGTGTCCTTTTTTGTCCGCTGTGTGTCTGCTGGACGCATTTCGTCCGAGGTTTCGCGATTGCAGGATGGCGTACCATCCACGAACAGGAGTCGACCCATGTCAAGTCAGGATACCGCCCTCGTCGTCATCGACGTGCAGGAGTCCTTCCGTCAGCGTCCCTATTGGAGCGATGCCGACACACTGGCATTTTTCGACCGCCTGCAAGCCTTGGTCGATGGCGCCAAGGCGCGCCGCATGCCGATCGTGCAGATCTTCCACGTCGAGGACAGCGGCGCGTTCTCGCTCGACAGCGGCCACGTGAAAACGCTGGCACCGCTGTCGATCGCTGCCGATGTCGTCTTGCACAAGCAGCGTCACAGTGCGCTGGTCGGCAGCGGCCTGCCGGTGTGGCTGACCGAACGCGGCATCCGCCGCTTGATCGTGTCCGGCATCCGCACCGAACAATGCTGCGAGACGACGACGCGGCACGCTTCCGATTCCGGCTACGAGGTGGACTTCGTCAGCGAAGCGACCTTGACCTTCGCCATGACCGACCGCGACGGTCGCCGCTGGAGCGCCGCCGACATCAAGGCGCGCACCGAACTCGTGCTGGCCGATCGCTTCGCGTGCATCGCCTCGGTCGAACAGGCACTGGCCGACGCGACGGAGCGGCGCGCCGCGTGAACGTCGCCGCGCCGCGGCCGGCTCCCGTTCGGATCGTCCCGGTCTGGATCGTGCTGCCGCCGCGCGCGCTGCTGCTCGATATTGCCGGTCCGCTCGAAGTGCTGCGGCGCGCGAATGTCGAGCAGACGGCGCTGCGATTCGAGGTACGCCACTTTGCCGCGCGCACGCGCGTGATGAGTTCGATCGGTCTCGCGCTCGACGGCGTCGAGCCGTTGCCCCGCACGCTGCCGGCCGACGCGCTGTTGGTGCTGACAGGCAACGTCGATGAAGTCGCGTTCGGCCGCGATCCAGGTGACGCCGAAGTCGCACGCGACGAAGGCGCAATCGTCGCCTGGCTGGAGCGCCACGTGCGCGCGGAGCATCGCTTGATCTCGATCTGCTCCGGCGCCCTGCTCGCCGCGCGCGCTGGCCTGCTCGACGGCCATGCCTGCACGACGCACCACAGCGTGTGCGCCGAACTCGCGCAACTGGCGCCGCTGGCCAACGTGCTCGACAACCGACTGTACGTCGAGGACGGCAACCGTTGCAGCAGTGCTGGCGTAACTGCCGGCACCGATCTCATGCTGCACCTCGTCGCGGGACTGACCAGTGGCGCCGTCGCGCTCGCGATTGCGCGCCATCCGGTCATCTATCTGCGACGCAGTGGCGCTGATCCGCAGCTGTCGCCGTGGCTGGAAGGGCGCAACCATATCCATCCAGCGGTGCATCGCGCGCAGGATGCGGTCGCCGCGAATCCAGCGCGCGCATGGACCCTCGGCATGCTCGCGCGCGTCGCCGGCACCAGTCCGCGGCATTTGTCGCGCCTGTTCAACGAACATGCCGGCATGAACCTGCCGGACTACATCAATCGCCTGCGCGTGTCGCTTGCTCGCGAGCTGCTCGGCCACACCCGGCTCGATATGGAACGCGTCGCCGAGCGCGCCGGCTTCGCCTCGACGCGTCAACTGCGGCGCGCGTGGCGGCGCTCGTTTGCAACGCCGCCGCAGCAGGCGCGTGACATCAACGGATCGACCTGAGCAGTGCGCATGTCGTCGACGCCGGCGGTGCCCGCAGCGAAAATCGCGCGCTGTTCGATTTCGAGATCACGTTCGGCAATGGGGGCGGCCCGCAGGGGCAGCACTTTCGTCTAGAGAGCGATGCGATCGAGGAAGCGCACAAGCGCCGAGATCGGTAGCGACAGGCAGCGGGTCACGGGCCACGCCACGTGCGTGCTCGGTGCTTGTCGATGTGATCGCCGCGAAGCGGCGCTGACGCGGCGGCGCGCTCAGCTAGGGGAGGCTTCGCATCGAGCGCAGCCGTGCGGCAGGCTGCGCTCGATCCGGATATCGAGTCGGGCGTTACGGATTCGCGCTGCGACGTCCGAACGAGACGCCATACGCCGCGTTGCGTGCAGCGATCAAGGGATCGTCCGAAGGCGCGATGCCATCGGTCAGACGCCCGGGCAGGAATAGCAGCTTCTTCTGTTCGGCAAGGCTGTCGGCGGCCGCCTTGGTGATGGTCAGCGTGCCCATGTCGACCAGCTTGCGATCGTCCGGCCACGCCTGCGTCGCGTCATTGATCGGATCGCCGGGCGCGGCGAGCTGCGCCTTGACGTGGAAGGTCACCGGCCCCTTGGCCAGCCGCTGCGGCAGATCCTGCACCAGGTAGTCCGGTGATTTCTTTGCCGCATCCTCTGCCTTGAGGTAGTCGAGCTTGACCGGCTCGATGAGGTAACGGAACGCCTGCGTCTTGCCATCCTTGTTGGTGAAGACGAACGCATTGATGCCGTAGTAGTGCTCGCTGGCGAAGCTCGCTGGCGTGCCCAGCGTGCCGATGGCCTTGCCGACGCTGGGATGGCTCTGCAGGAACGCCTTCAAATGCTCCGACGGCGGCCCCTTGGGCGCCTCGGCGGCAGCGACTTGCAGGTCGCGGAATTCCTCCGGCGTCGCCACCGGGAAGAACTTGAGGGAGTTCACGACGATATCGCTGTCGGCGCCACCGGGCAGATGGAACTTGATTGCAAGTCCGTGCGGGCTGGCGTCGCCCGCCCCATCGTGCACGTCAGGCAGACCGCCGGCATCGGAAAAGCGCACGGTCACCGGAATTTTCCCGCCGGCGAAGATCGGCGACTTGGTCAACCCCGCAGCAGCCGGCGTTGCCGTGAAACTGCCCTCGGCAACGACGCCCTTGGCATGATTGGCGCGATAGCCCGGGTGCACGCCGAAGTTCTTGTTGAACGCGTCGACGATCTGCGTATTGACGTCGGCGCTGTCGGCGAGCGCGACGATGGGCGCTGTTGCCGCGAACGCGGCGGTGAGCGCGGCGGCGAGAAGATGCTTGGACATGACGGAACCTCGATCGGTTGGAGGAGCCTTGCGTGGATTGGGAAAACGACGCAGTTGCGAACTCTGGGCCGCAGGACCTTCAAGGAGCTGACGGAAAGATGGCGGTTCTGTCATCACGATCGCCGAGGCGAGGAACGGAGTGCGCGCTACCCTGCGCAAGCGTACTGCCGACATCGACCGCCGTCATCGGATTTCGCGTCGACGCGAACCGGCATCAGCACGAGAGACGGCCGTTGGTGGCCGGCGCGACCATCACCGCCGCGCGGCCGCGCGCGAGCAGCACGCCCCGATGCTCGATGTGGAACGCGTATTGCCAGCTGCCGTCGCCACCGAGCAGGCGCTCCGCGTGAACATCGAGCAGGTCGGGCAGATCGTCGACACGCGCTACGTGCAGCTCCACCGCCCGTAGCGAAACCAGCAGTCCGGGAGCTGCGCGTTCGCCGGCGGCGCACGCAATCAACCCACCATGCACCGCCATCGCCTGCGCGCCGTATTCGCATAGATGCAGCGCGCGCAAGCGGCCATCGCTGCGCAACGGGTGGTCTGCGTGGCGATGTGTACCGCTGCGCGCATGGATGCTCACGGCGTCGAAGCTGACGACCTCATCGAGCAGGCTCATCGCGCCTTGATGCGGGATCAGCGCGCTCCAGTCGGATTTTGGCAGCGGCACGATCGGATGCGATTCGGTCGACATCGTTGACGGGACCGGCGCGGGACGCGCCTCGATGGAGCGATTATGCGACAGTCGCGGCGCACGCAGGTTGCGCCAGCGAGCCGCGCTGCGCGCGAATGCGGTTAACCTAGTGTCCTGTCTCACAAGTAGCGCGAAGAAATTCCGGATGGATTTCGGCGCGAGACAAGGCGCGAGGAGGAGCCATAGCGGGGCTATGGTGACGACGAGCAACGCGGTATCGCGGCGAAATACGCCGGAAGTATTTGATGATACTTGTGAGACAGGACACTAGTCCGATGGCAACACTGCTCTTTCGATTCGGCGCGTTCCGGCTGGATCCGCTCGCGCGCGAACTGCTCGAGGACGGCCGCCGCGTCGACCTGCCGCTGAGTACGATCGACTGCCTGATCTACCTGATCCGGCATCGCGATCGCCCGATCGGGCGCGACGAACTCGCGTCCGCCGTGTGGGGCCGCGTCGACGTCAGCGAGGTTTCGTTGAGTCACGCGATCATGCGCCTGCGCCGACTGCTCGGCGACGACGGCAATGCGCAGCGGGTCATCCGCACCGTGCCGCGACTCGGCTACCGCTGGGTCATGGACGATACGCGCGAGGAAGCGGTCGAGGCGACGGCGGCCGATGGCGATAGGCCTGCGATCGAAGTGGCCGCCATGCGCTCGGAGTTGCAGCAGACACCGGCCGCGCCGGCACCTGTGCCCGCTTCGCCTTCGTCTGTTCGTCGCGGCTGGCCGCTGTGGCTGTTCGCGCCGCTGCTGGCGCTGATGGCGGCCGGCGCCACGTTCTGGATGATGCCGCGCAGACCCGCGCCGCCGATTGCGGTTGCGGCGACGTCGCCAAACTCGTCCCTGGTGCTGCCGGTGACGATCGATGCCGGCGCCGAATCGGCCTGGTTGCGCCTGGGTCTGATGGACCTGATCGCGACGCAGCTGCGCCGCGGCGACCTTGCGACGACGCCGAGTGAAACCGTGCTCGCGCTGCTGAAGGCGCGCAGCTTCAAGGATGAGGCCGATGTGCGCGCGGACCTGCCCGCTGCGTGGCTGGTGCGCACGCGTGCGGCGCTCGCCAACGGCGTGTGGAGCGTGCAGTTGCAGGCTATCGGCAGCGAACGCACGCTCGACATCGAAGCGCATGCCGACGATGCGCTGAAGGCCGCGCGCGCAGCCGCCGACGAATTGCTGATCAAGCTCGGCCATACGCCGCCGAACGACGATTTCGGCGACGCCGCGCTGGCGGAGGCGACGCTGCGTCAGCGCATCAATGCGGCCGTGCTGACTGGCCAGCTCGATGTCGCACGGCGCTTGATCGAGCAGGCGCCGCCGGCGTTGCAGGCGAGCCCGGAGGTTGCCCTCAGCCAGGCACGCGTTGTGTTCTTCGCCGGCGACTACCAGGCCGGCCAGCAACAGGCCGAGAACCTGCTCGCGCGGCTGCCCCCCGACGCGGCGCCAGGCCTGCGCGCCCGCGTGTTGAATGCACTCGGTGCGGCCGCGTTCCGACAAGGCCGCCTCGACGTGGCGGCGCAGGCGTTCGCCGCGACGGTCGCGCTGCTGCATGACGACAACGACCCCGGCGTGCTGGCGGACGCGCATCGCGGCAATGGCAGCGTCGCCAGCGAGCGCAACCAGCTCGAACGCGCCGCCGAGGAATACGGTCGCGCGCGTACGCTGTACGAGATCAGCAACGATCCCTTCGGCGTCGCCACGATCGATTTGAATCTGGCGGTCAACGCGATGCAGCGCGGCCAGCCGGCCACCGCGCTGCCGCTGCTCGAAAGCGTGCGCCAGCGCCTGCAACACCTGGCGGCGACCGATGCGCTGGCGGCGACCGAGGTCACCCTGGTCGAAACCCAGCTGGCCCTGCTCGACCACGCCGGCGCGCTGGCGACCAGCGCGCACTTCGTGTCACCCGAGAACGACGCCGGCAGTCCGCGCCTGCGCTGGCAATTCACGTTTGCGCGCGCCGCGGCACTGAGCGGCGCCGGCCAACTCGCACAGGCCGAAGCGCTGCTGGCACGGCTACGCGATGCCAGCGACCCGTCCGCCGATGCGCTCGCGCGCGCTTTGGCCGACGCATTGGCGGCGCAGATCGCGCTGACTCGCGGCGATCCGGCCAAAGCCGCCGAGCTGGCCGCCGCCGCGCAAACACCTGAATTGCAGGCGCGCAACCGCGAGCAATATGCGCAGGCGGCGCTGACTCGCGTGCGGGCCCTGCAGCAGATCGGACAGCTGGCAGTCGCGGCCAGCGAGATCGCGCGCTTGCGCGCCTGGAACGCGACGGCGCCGGAATCGACGACAGCGATGCTGCTGTCGCTCGCCGATGCCGATCAGGCGGTGGCCGAAGGCAAGCCGGATGCGGCCCTACGTCGCTACGCCGATGCGATGACGGCGGCGACCGCGCGCGCCATCCCCGAGGACATGGTGCGCGTCGGCCTGCCGTATGTGCGCCAGCTGATTGCGCAGCACCGGCTCGACGAGGCGGTGTCAGTCAACGGCCGCATCGCACCGTGGGCCGATCGCGACATGCGTGCGGCCTGGAGCGAAGCCCTGGTCTACAGCGCACTCGGCCAGGCAACGGCGGCGAGCAGCGCGCTCGAACGTGCCCGCAGCCTCGCGGGCGAACGCAGTATCAGCGACGTCGTGACCGCCTCGCGCTGACCCGGCGCGCACGTGGCGACGCGCAATCACGCCTGAAAACGGCTACCTACATCCGCGATACATGCTTTTTACATGCCTGCCGCGGCCGCTTCGCGGAACTTTCAGATACCGCGAGCACGCCGCTCCGTTCCTTCGAGACCCAAGATGACCGCACGCTCCGCCCGTACGACTCCTCCGCACCTGCGGCTCGCTGCCCTGACCGCCGCGTTCGCCACCTGCGGCACTGCCGCCGCCGGTACGCCGCTGTACCACCTGAGCGTGGTCACCGCGGCCGACGCGAGTTCGGTCCAGGCCGTGGCCATCAATGATGCCGGCCAGATGGTCGGCGGCTACCTCGACGCGGATTTCAACGGCCGCGCCGTGTTCTGGGACACCGACGGCAGCGCGCACGTACTCAGCCTCCCTGGCCAGGGCGACGGCTTCGCCTATGCGATCAACAATCAGGGCCAAGCCGTCGGCTCGTTCATGGACTACGTGAATCCGACGGTAGGCCTGCTGTGGAACACCGCGACGCCGGACCAGTCGACCAATCTCAGCAGCGACCCGAACGTCAATGTCTCCCCACAGGGCATCAATAACGCCGGCGTGGTCGTCGGTGGCTTCGGCCTGCCTGCGCAGAGCCGCGCGTTCGTCTGGACGCAGGCGACAGGCCTGGTCGACTACGGCGTCGAGGACTCGACGGTCGAGTTCGAGCAGGCACACTGGTCGGCGGTCAATGCCTCCGGCAAGCTCGTCGGCGGCTGGAATGTGCACTCCTCCGACATCCACGCGACGACTGGCACGGTCGGCACTGCCGTGGTGCTGCCGATGAGCGACATGACGACCAACTTCCCGAGCAGCGCCGTTGGCGTGAATGCGTCCGGCGTTGCGGTCGGCGTCGGTCTCGCCAGCGAGCACCCGGATCTGGTGCCGGTCATCTTCGCCGAGGACGGTACCTACAGCGAAATCGCGGGCGCGACGCTGGACCAGGTCAGCGGCTGCGCGGCAGCGATCAACGACAGTGGCGTCATCGTCGGCAGTGCCGGCATCGGCTCGGCCAGCGGCTGCGCGCCCGGTATGCAGGCATGGGTCTACCGCGACGGTAGCGTGTACAACCTGTTCGATGTCGTCGACGATCCGGGCATCTTCACCAGCTTCCAGATTGGCCGCGCGATCAACGCTTCCGGCGTCATCCTCGGCGCCGGTCGCACGGCCGATGGCAGCACTGCCAGCTTCGTGCTGACGCCGATCGCGTCAGACGCGGTCTTCGCCGACGGCTTCGACGGCTGATCCTCGAGCGCTTTCGACACGAAGGGCACGAAGAAGGATCGACTCCCTCGCCTTCTTCGCGTCTTTCGTGTTTTTCGCTGTTTAATCGTCGATGCCAGCCGAGCGCCGACCGCGCGCCATCAGGATCGACAGGCAGAAGTGGAAGCCGACGCCGAGCGCGACGGTGAGGCCGATCGCGCGCAGCACCGGCAACGACGACCACGCTTGCAGGCCGAACACCAGCAAGGCGGAAATCACGCAGACCAAGGTCGCGTGCAAGGTGCGACGCGCTTCCGCTGCGTCGGCGACCGGGCGCTCGAAGAACAGCGCATAGTGCAGACCGAGCCCGGCCGCGAGTGTCAGCGCGACCAGATGGAACAGCGACAGCGAGATGCCCGAGCCGCGTTCGACGACGAGCACGAGCAGGGTCGCCAGCGACATGGGTGCGAGGACATGCCAGGCGCGGCGCAAGCTGCGCAATGCGACGACGACGGTGACCGCCAGCAGGATCAGTGCAAGGCCGAGTGCGCGCAGGATGCGTTCGCGGTAGGCCACGACCAGTGATTCCGAGGCGCCCTTGAGGTCGAGCAGGCGCGCCTGGCCTTGGGTCGTTGCAGTGAAGTCGGCGAGTGCATCCGCATCGTGCACGCCGGACAAGGTCGCCAGGCCGAGCCAGCCATCGTCGCGCTGCACCAGCATCGAGCCGAGCCGCGCACCGAACGGTGAGCGCGCGAACTGCGCGGCGTCGAGTGGCGGCAGCTTGCGCGCGGCCTCCACATCGTCGAGGAACGGCGTGAACAGATCACTGCGGAACGGCAGCTCACGGCTGGCGTCGGCGAGCGCGGTTGCCAGCACTGCGCGGCCCGGCAGTTTCGCCTGGCGTGCGCGCTGCGTCGCAAGGCTCGGCAGATAGCGGCTCGGCAGTTCGACCGCATCGAGCGAGCCTTGCTTGACCAAGGCATCGAGTGGCGGCGTTAGCGCTTCCGAGAGCGCGAGCACACCGTCCGCATCCGCCGCCTGCAGCACCAGCAGATAGCGCACGTCCGGCGCGCCGAGTTCGCCACGCAGCTTGGCGTCGCGCAGCAGCAGATCCTGCGGCACCGGCGTCAACGCGGCGAGATCGTTCTGCCACAGCGGACCTGGCGCGCGCCACAGCGCCAGCAACGAGACGATCAACAGCAGCCATGGCAGCCAGCGCGGCCGTGGCACGCGATCGATGAAGCGCGTCGCAGCAGCCAGACCGGGCGTTGCAGCCACATCGCGAAAACGCGCAGGCAGCACGCGTGGCAGCAGGTAACGCGTACTCAGACCGGCGACGACGAGGCCCGCAATGGTGAACACCGCGAGCTGCTGCAGGCCGCCGACGCCGGAAGCAAAGAACGCGAGATAGGCGATCGCTGCCGACGCGATCGCGGTCGCCAGCAGTGGCCACAGGGCGCGCACGCTGGTCAGCGCATCTTCGCCGGCGCGGCGATGGCTGAGCAGGCGGATCGGGTATTCCTGCGCGACGCCGAGCAAGGTGAATCCGAACGCGAGCGTGATGCCGTGCGCCGAGCCGAATCCGAGCGCGAGCGCAGCGATGCCGGCGAGACCGCCGCTGACGACCGGCAATCCGGCCAGCAGCAGCGACGGTACGCTGCGATAGGCAAGCAGCAGCAGCAGGATGAATCCAATCGTGCTGACCGCGCCGATGCGATCGGCTTCGCCGCGCGTCTTCGCATTGATCAGCACGGTGAAATAGCCGGGGCCGCTCAGCGTCAGGCTCGCCTTGTCGGCGTTGGGCAGGCGACGAAACGCGGCCTCCAGCGCATCGATCGCTGCGCCCTGCGCTGCCGGATCGAAGCCTGCGCCACGCGTCTCGGCCAGCAGCAAGGCGGCGCCGCCGGAAGAGAACCAGACGCCATCGCGCGTGGCCGGGGCCTTCGGCGGCGACCAGCGTTCGGCCAGCGCCAGAACTTCCAGCGTCGGGTCGCGCGCCAGCAGCGGTTTCAGCAGCGCTGCCGCTGGCGATGCGAGGTCTTCGACGCGTTGCTGCAACTGCTCACCGAGAAAGCTGGCGTCGAGCGCGTGCGTATCCAGCGTCGGCGACAACAGATAGCGATACGGCAGCAGTTGATCGTCGAGCGCGGCGGGATCGAACACGCCATTGACGATCTGTTCAAAACGCGCGTCCTGGCGCAGCGCATCGGCGAGGCCGTGACTGAGTTCGGCCAGCGTCGGCTCCGGCGCGCCGTCGATCGCGAGCAGCAGCAGACGTGAACCGGGGCCTTCGCCAATCTGGTCCATCAGCAGTTTCTGGTCGGCGGTCTGCGGCGGCGGCATGAAGCTGCGCAGGTCGGTGCTGATGTGCAGATGCTGGATCGCGAACGTCGCCAGCGCGACGAGCGCAAGTAGCCACAGTGCCAGGACGATAAGTACGGAGCGGCGCGTTCGCATCGTCATCGTTCCGACGGTCGCGACGCATGCACGCGGCTCACTTCGCGTCCACACCGCGGCACAGCGCGTCGAGCTGCGCGGGCGACGGTCGCGTCGTCAGCTTTGTATCGGCGAGCGTGTCCACCAGCAGGACACCAAGGTCGCCATCGGCTTCATGGGTTCGAAAGCAACGCGGCGTGTCGCGCGTGCCATCGACCTCGATCGCGCGGATGCGGCGCGCGAGACGCTCGTCACGCGGCTTGAGTTGCAGCTGCCAGTGCGCCTGGCTGCCGCTGGCCGACAATTGAAAGTCACGTTGCAGCGTTGCCGCATCGCCGCCGAGCAGGGCCGAAAAGCCACGCAGGAAGCCTTCGAGTTCCGGCGCCTGGGCCAGCGAGAACAGGCGCGGCGCGCCGTCGCCGCGCTGCACGCTGGCGCTGCTGTCGGTGATCGTGGTCTGTTCCTTGTACGGCGTATCCACGCGCTTGCCGAGCTTGCCCGGACCAAGATATTCGAGTTCGCCATGCAGGATCAGCGGGCGATCGAGCATCCCCGAAAAACGCACTTCGGTATATGCCGTGCGCGCCGGCGCAGCGCGCTTCAACGCGCCGACCAGCGCCGCCGCATCCGGCGTGCCGGGGGTCGCGTCAGGCGGTGCCGCGCGGGATGGAGGCGTCGACCAGAGGACGAGCGCGCACAGCAGACTCGTCGTCGTCGAAGCCGTCCAGATTCCAGAAGTCATGCCAGTTGAACCAGTTGTAGGGGTCTTGTCGCACGAAATGCTCGAGCCGCGCCGCGTAGCGCTGCGCGACCGCGCGCAGCTCGGCCTTGCGCGCGCGACGCGGCAATTCGAGCTGATCGGCGAACGTCTCGAAGTACAGATCGTAGCGGTTGCCACCGCGATACATGCCGAAGCACAGCACGATCGGTACTTTCAGCAGCGAGCCGATCAGGAACGGCGCCACCGGAAACGCGGCCGGCGCGCCCATGAAGTCGACCACCACGGTCGCTTCGTGCGCGCGTGCGCGATCGGCCAGCAACGTCGCCAGTGCGCCGGACTCGACCGCCTCGCTCAGCGCGAGCACGATCTCGGTGCTCGGTCGCGATGCGTCGATGACATTGCGCGCGATCTCGGGATTGAGCGCGTGCAGCAGTTCGGTCAGCGCCGGCGTCTTCTGCGTATCGAGGACGACGCAGACCCGAGGCGCCTCGGCCGCGTCGACGTTCTGTGCCAGTACGCGCAGCACTTCGAAGCTGCCGACGTGTGCCCCGAGCAGCAGCACGCCGCGTTCCGGACGGATGCGCGACGTCAGCTGCTCGAGACCCTCGACCCGCACGTCGAATCCCGCAAAGCGATCGGACAGCAAAAAGAGGCGATCGAGGATCGTGCCGGCGAAACGATGGATATGCCGCATGACCTGCCAGGCCGTAGCGGGACGTCCGAATGCGCGCTGCAGGAACGCGTACGAAACGCGCCGCTCGTACGAGCGTCGGAAATAGAAATACAGCGTGATCGGATACAGGATCAAGCGCGCGACGTTGCGGCCGAGATTGAGACCGATCGTGCGGATCAGCCAGATCGCGAACCAACCACCGCCTTCGGGGCGCTTGCTCCAGTGTTCGCTCATGTCAGCTCTCCTTCGCCTGTCAATATCGGCATTCCGTCGCGCTCAAGGCGAAAGCGCACGCGCGTGCCTGCGTGCGTCACTGTCAGCTCAGCTTCCTGTTCGGGCAGCAGCGGCGCGAGGAACTTGACCACGCCGATACGCGCGAAGCAACCAGCGCCGGCGCGTTCGAGCGCCGCGGCGACGTGATCGAGCAGGAGCACGCCCGGCACTACCGGCCGGCCCGGAAAGTGACCTGGCAAGCTCGGGTGTCCTGCATCGATGCGGATGCGCTGGTGGATTTCCGCGATGGCGTCCATCAATCAATCCGCATCGGTAGCGAAGCGGTGTACCAATGCCGGCCAGCGACGTGCCAGGTGCGCGATGAACTGCGCCAGCGGCGCATGCGGAATATGTCCGAGATAGCGGCGCCGGAAAGCGTATTCGATGATGAGAAAGCCGATCACCAAAGCGTAGCTGCCAAGATGCAGGTACCAGCCCCAGGCCGGCCCGGCGAGTGCGAATGGCGGACGCAGGCCGACACTTGCGAGCAGGCCGTCGGGCACCGTGCACGCGATCAGCACCAGCAGCACGCAGGCCTGTACGCCGAACAGCAGCGTCCAGGCCCAGGTCAAGCGGCGCGCGTAGTCGGCGACGCGTGGCAACGCCAGCCGCTCGCGCCCCTCGATCACTTCGATGATGCCCGCGATCAGCGCGGTCCGTCCCGGCATCAGCGTTCGGCCGAAAAGGTTGCACAAGGCCGCGTTGATGAACACCGGCAACAGATCGATGGCGAGATGGCCGTGACCACTCGCGGCTAGCAAGCCGACGCTGGCGACGCCGAGCAGCCACAGTGACCAGGCGGCAAGGTTGCGCCGGCGCAGCCCCGCCGACAGCAGCAGCGTAACCAGCGCGAGTGCGGTCAATGCGTCGAGCCAGGCGTTGCCGGTTGCCAGCGCTGCCAACAGCAGCAGCAGGTAGCCGGCAACGGCACCGGCGAGCACACGCGAACGCGGTGCAGGTGTGGTGGGCAGCGGCGATGTCGGAGCGGAGACGGACACGGAAGACGTTGCGCGAAAACTGGCAGCCCAGGACGGCGGCGAATGTAACATAGCGTTTTTGCGCGCGATTCAGATGGCGCAGTCTGCTTGGGGATATCTCGTGGAACAGGCGATCATCGATTGCGACGTACTGGTGGTCGGCGGCGGTCCGGGCGGCTCGACCGTCGCGACGCTGCTGCAGCGGCAGGGCCGGCGTGTATTGCAGCTGGAAAAAGATCGCCATCCGCGCTTTCACATTGGTGAATCGCTGCTGCCGGCGAATCTGCCGATCTTCGACCAGCTCGGCGTGATGGAGAAAGTACGCGCGCTCGGCGTACTCAAGCTCGGCGCGGATTTTCCTTCCGATGAAGGCAACTACCAGACCTTTCATTTCCGCCACGCGCTCGGCAACACGCCACCGCATGCGTTCCAGGTCAAGCGCGAGGAATTCGATGCGATGCTGTTCGAGCACGCGCGCGAAGCCGGTGTCGATGCGCGCGAGGGTGTCAAGGTCGAACGCGTCGAGGTCGCCGGTGTCGGCCGCGTCGTCGCGCACGCGAAGGATGCGGCCGGCGACCCGCTGACGATCCATGCGAAGTATCTGGTCGATGCGAGCGGCCGCGACACGCTGCTCGGCAGTGCGCTGAAACTGAAGCGCAAGAACGAAAAGCACCAGAGCGCGGCAATCTTCTCGCACTTCCGCGGCGTCGAACGCCGCCCCGGCGAAGACGCGGGCAACATCAGCATCTACAACTTCGCGCACGGCTGGTGCTGGATCATCCCGTTGCAGGACGGCGTGGTCAGCGTCGGCTGCGTCTGTTTTCCGGCGTATCTCAAGCAACGCCGCGGTCGCAACGAGGAGTTCCTGCTCGACACCCTCAAGCTGATGCCGTCCGCGTGGTCACGCATGGCGGCTGCACAGATGGTTTCGGAGGTGCGTGTGACCGGCAACTATTCCTACACCTGCGCCGCGATGGCCGGTCCAGGCTGGGTCATGGTCGGCGATGCGTATGCGTTCGTCGATCCGGTCTTCTCCTCCGGCGTGTATCTGGCGATGCACAGCGGCAAGCAGGCCGCCGCGATGGTCGACGCGATCCTTGACGCGCCGGCGCGCGAAGCCGGCCTGCAGCGAGCGTTCGCGGCACGCATCCGTCGTGGCGTGCGCGTGTTCTCGTGGTTCATCTATCGGTTCAATTCGCCCGTGATGCGCCATTTGTTTGCGCATCCAGGCAACCAGTGGCGCATCCAGGACGGCGTCATCTCGATGCTAGCCGGCGACGTGTTCGACAGCCCGCCGGTGATGCGCCGACTGCATCTGTTCAAGTTCATCTATGCGGTGCAGGGCGTGCTCAATCTGCGCCGCTATCTCAGCGACCTCGCCGAGCGGCGCCGGCAGGCGCGCGTCGCGTTCAGCGGCGGCACGACGCCGGTCGACCCGGCGTAGCGCGCGGGCGGCACTCCAGGCATGGC
>JBDTYM010000016.1:0-53872 GCA_040005635.1 Dokdonella sp.
GGTCTCAAGCCTTGTGGTTTCCGCCATACGTCCCAGCTTCCCGCTAATACATTGCCCGACACGGGAAACCACGCGAACTTTGGTCGAGGCGCGGCGGCAGTACGTTCTTGAATACACGCCCGATGTGCAGCAGCGCGCCGAACAGCACGCGTGACGGCACGACGCGCAGGAGCGCGCTGCGCAGCGCCCGCTCGGCGGGCGGCCGCGGCAATTGCGCCTCGACGACGCCGCGCCCGTAGTCGAGCAGTGTGCCGTAGCGAACGCCGGAGGGGCAGGTTGTCTCGCAGGACCGGCAGCCGAGGCAGCGATCGAGGTGCGTTTGCGTCGTCGCGTTGGCAGGCTCGCCTTCGAGCAGCTGCTGGATCAGAACGATGCGTCCGCGCGGACTGTCGCGTTCGTCACCCAGTACTTGATAAGTCGGGCAGGTCGCGAGACAGAAGCCGCAGTGTACGCAGCGGCGCACGATCGCTTCGGCTTCGCGGGCAGCCGCTGAATCACGCAATGTTTCAGCGAGGTTCGTATGCATGGGCTACAACTCGGGGTGCAGGCGGCCGCGGTTGAGAATGCCGCGCGGATCGAACTCGGCTTTCAGACGTCGATGCAAGGCGAGCATCGGCGCAGAAAAGGGATGAAACACGTTGCCGATTGCGCCAGCCGGCACGCTCGCGCGAAAGCGCGTGGCATGGCCGCCGCCGGCGCTCGCCGCAGCGCGGATTCGCGATGGCTCCGCCTCCGACTTCAGCCAGCGCTGCGCGCCCTGCCATTCGATCAACATGGGCCCGTCGAGGGGGGTGATCGGTGTTGCGGGTGCGACCGACAACCGCCACAGCGGGCGCGGATCGGCGAAGAACGCATGCGTGTGTTCGCGCAGCGACAGCCAGAACGTGTCGCCGTCGTCCGCGCCGCCGAGTTCGGCCGCAGCCGCCTGAACCGCCGCGGTTGCGCCGGACAAACGGACGTAAAGACGGCCATCGACGATGGCCGAGGCGGAGATCGGCAGCGGTCGCTGCGCCCAGCCACGCAGGCGGTCGAGTGCGCTCATCGCATCGAGTTCAAGCCGCAGCGTGCGTTGTGCGCGCGGTCCCGGCACGAGCTTGATGCTGGCCTCGAGGATCACGCCAAGCGTGCCGAAAGCACCGACCATCAGGCGCGAGACATCGTAGCCGGCGACGTTTTTCATCACTTCGCCGCCGAAGCGCAATGTCTGGCCGCGGCCGTCGAGGATGCGCATACCGAGCACGAAGTCGCGTGCGGCGCCGCTGCTCGCGCGACGTGGCCCGGACAGGCCCGCTGCGAGCGTCCCGCCGAGTGTCGCATCCGCGCCGAACCGCGGCGGCTCGAAACCGAGCATCTGGCCATGGTCGCTCAGCGCTGCGTCGATGTCGGCCATGCGCGTGCCGGCACGCGCAGTCAGCACGAGCTCGTCGGGTGCGTAGCGCAGGATGCCGGCGTGTGCGCGCAGATCGAGCGATTCACCGCAGCCTGCGTTGCCGAGGAAGTCCTTGCTGCCCGAGCCGCACAGGCGCAATGGTGTGGAGGTGGCCGCGGCAGCGCGAATACGTTCGCTGAACTCGGCGCTTCCGTCTGCGTCGGCCATCAGAAGCGCTCGATATCTGGAAACGAAACGGCGCCTCGATGCACGTGCATGCGGCCGAATTCGGCGCAGCGACGCAGCGTCGGAATCGCCTTGCCGGGATTGAGCAGACCGTCCGGATCGAAGGCGTGCTTGATGCGATGGAAGGATTCGATCTCCGGCGTCGCGAACTGCGTACACATCGCATCCAGCTTCTCGACACCGACGCCGTGTTCGCCCGTCACGCTGCCGCCAGCCGCGACGCAAAGCGCGAGAATCGCGGTGCCGAATCGCTCGGTGCGCTCGCGCTCGCCGGCGTTGGCGGCATCGTAGAGGATGATCGGATGCAGGTTGCCGTCGCCGGCGTGGAAGACGTTCGCGACCGGCAGCCTGTACTCGCGCGACAGTTCGGCGATGCCGCGCAGCACATCGGGCAGGCGGCCGCGCGGAATGCTGCCGTCGATGCAGTAGTAGTCGGGCGCCAGGCGGCCGAGCGCCGGAAACGCCGCCTTGCGTCCGGCCCAGACCGCGGAGCGTTCGTGTGCCTCGATCGCCGTGCGGATCGAGGTTGCGCCAGCCGCCCGCAGGATCGCTTCGGCCTGCGCGGTCTCCTCGATCACCTCGGCCTCGATGCCGTCGAGTTCGCACAGCAGCACGGCCTCGGCATCGGTCGGATAGCCGCAGGGCACGTAGGCTTCGACCGCCGTGATGGCGGGGCGATCCATCATTTCCAGGCCGCCTGGCACGATGCCGGCGCGAATCACCGCACTCACTGCACCGGCGGCGGCGTCGACCGTCGCAAATGCAGCGAGCAGCAAGCGTGCGCTGTCCGGTTTGGGCAGCAGCTTCACGGTCACTTCGACGACGACACCGAGCAGGCCTTCCGAGCCGGTGAACAACGCGAGCAGGTCGTAGCCGGCCGCATCGAGTGCGTCGGCACCCAGTGTCAGACGCTCGCCATCGATCGTGACGATGTCGACCTTGAGCAGGTTGTGCGTGGTCAGTCCGTACTTCAGGCAATGCAGACCGCCGGCGTTTTCGGCGACGTTGCCACCGATGGTGCAGGCGATCTGCGAGGACGGATCGGGCGCATAGAACAAACCATAAGGCGCTGCCGCCTTCGAGATCGCGAGATTGGTGACGCCGGGTTGCACGCGTGCGCAGCGGTTGCGCGGATCGATTTCGACGATCGCGTTCAAGCGCGCAAGCCCCAGCACGACGCCGTTCTCGAGCGGCAGCGCACCGCCTGAGAGGCCGGTGCCGGCGCCGCGTGCGACGACCGGCACGCCGCGTTCGCTACATATAAGGAGTATGGCGCGGATTTCGTCGACGCTACGCGGCAGCGTGACGGCGAGCGGCATCTGGCGGAACGCGGTGAGTCCGTCGCATTCGTACGGCTTCACGTCGCTCCTCTCGTGCAGCAGCGCGTCGGCTGGCAGCACGCGCGCGAGTGCGGCAATCACTGCGTCGCGATCTGCCGGGGAGGATTGAGAGACTGCAGCGGTCATCGAGGCGTTCGAAGTTCGCCACTTGCGCGGGTCCGTCAGCGTAACGCAGGCCTGCCTTGCAGTGCGACAACCGGCGTCACCCGACTTGCCTATACTGCGGACATCGTCTGGATGGGAGTGCGTGATGGGTATGGGGATCCTGCCGCTGGTCATTGTCGTGGTCGTCGCGATCGGCTTGTTCAAGCTCGTGCGCATCGTGCCGCAGGGCTTCGAGTGGACCGTCGAGCGCTGGGGCAAGTACACGCACACGCTGACGCCGGGCTTCCATCTGCTGATTCCTGTCATGCAGAACGTCGGCCGCAAGATCAACATGATGGAACAAGTGCTCGACGTGCCCTCGCAGGACGTCATTACCAAGGACAATGCGGTCGTCAAGGTCGACGGCGTGGTGTTCTACCAGGTGCTCGATGCGGCCAAGGCCGCCTACGAGGTGGCGCAGCTCGAAGTGGCCATCATCAATCTGATCATGACCAATATCCGCACCGTGCTCGGTGGTCTCGATCTTGATGAGTCGCTGTCCAAGCGCGACGAGATCAATGCGAAGCTGCTGCGTGTGGTCGACGAGGCGACGCATCCATGGGGCCTCAAGGTCACGCGCATCGAGCTCAAGGACATCCAGCCGCCGCGTGACCTGGTCGATTCGATGGCACGCCAGATGAAAGCCGAGCGCGAGAAACGCGCGAACATCCTCGATGCCGAAGGCTTCCGCCAGGCCGCGATCCTGAAGGCCGAGGGCGAGAAGCAGTCGGTGATCCTCGCTGCGGAAGGCCAGAAGGAAGCCGCGTTCCGTGAAGCCGAGGCGCGCGAGCGTTCCGCTGCCGCCGAGGCGAAGGCCACGGAAGTCGTTTCGGCCGCCATCGCGAATGGCGACGTCAATGCGTTGAATTACTTCGTCGCGAACAAGTACATCGAGGCGCTGAAAGCGATGGCTGAATCGCCGAACCAGAAGATGCTGTTGCTGCCGATCGAAGCGACCGGCGTACTCGGCTCGCTCGCCGGCATCGCCGAGCTGGCCAAGAATGCGCTCGAAAAGCAGGCCGACACGCGCGCCGTGCAAGCGCAGCGCGGCCCGGCGCCGCCACCGGTGCAGCGATGATTTGCTCATTGACGGCAGCGACCAGTCTCTCATCGTCCCGACTGACGCCGAGTTCCAGTTCCAGTGCTGCCGGGCAGATCTTGAAGGCACTGGGTCCCGGCGCGCGCTCGGATAACGGGGCTGCGTAATTCGGACGTTCAAACGGGAATCGAGCTCATGGACAACCTCGTCAATCACTACGGCTGGTGGCTGCTCGCACTCGTGCTGATCGCGGCCGAGATGCTGGCGCCCGGCTACTTCATGTTGTGGATCGGCATCGCTGCCGGCGCGATGGGCCTGGTCATGCTGGTCGTGCCGGGCCTGCCGGCGATCGCGCAGGCGATCGTGTTCGCGCTGCTTGCGATCTCGGCCTGCCTGGCCTACTGGAAGTTCATCCGTCCGCTCGCCGAACAGCGCAACGATCAGCCGCTGCTGAACAAGCGCGGCGCGCAGCTGATTGGCCAGCGTCTGGTGCTGTGCGATGCGATCGTCAACGGGCGCGGCAAGGTCACTGTCGGCGACGGCACCTGGCTCGCCGAGGGGCCGGATCTGCCGGCGGGCAGTGAGGTGGAAGTCGTCGCGATCGAAGGAACGACGCTGCAGGTTCGCACCAGCACGTAGCCTGCGACGACCTTCGCACGCGCGCACCTACTCGTTCGTCAGGAAGCACCCTTGCAGCTCGATGCAGTCCTCGAACCTGCAACTCCACAGTCGGGAAGCCAATGAACGTTCGGACCGGTAAGGCGGTTTTCGTCGGATCCACGCTGCTCTGCTGCGGACTTGCTGGTTGCGTGCCGTCGCCGACCAGAGCCCCGCCGCAGGCGCGTGGCGCGGTGCAAACCAAGGAGCTGCCGGCGCCGGGTTCCGAACGCTACGAACACGCCGCGAATATCGACTACATTGCCGCGCTGCCTTACCCGGAGAATGCGGTGCCAGCCTACCCGCCGGGTCTGCTCGCGCTGGGTCTGCCACCGATCGCTGTCGCCGTGCGGCTGAGCATCGACGTCGAGGGCAAGGTCGTCGACGTCAGCTCGATCGATCCGCTCTCGACGCAGGAGCAGGAGAGGTTTCTCGCTGTGGTCCGGCAGACCTGCCTTCGATGGGGGTTCTCACCGTTGATCCAGCTCGATCTCGATGCAGGGCCGACGACGGTGGTCGAAGACGGTGCAACGGTCACTTACAAGGGACGACCGACGCCGCTGCCTTTCCACCTCGACTATCAGTTCGTCTTCAGCCAGCAAGATGGGCTGCCGCTGGTCGAAGGGAGCGCCAACAAGCCGTAGGCGTGCATCCGACTCGTCACCCGCGTGAACGTTCCCGCCGGTCGGCGGCGGCATCACCCGGCCTCGATCGATCCACGCTCATTTCGTGCTGCCGAGCAACTGGATGAAGCGCGCAAGCTCGGACGCATCCATGTCCGAGACGATCGCGGCGGGCTGCCCGCCGAGCGTGATCGTGTCGAGCGAATAGCCTTGTTGTTGCGTCGCACTCCTGCGCGCCGGACCACTCGCCTGCGGCAACACGAACACGTCGATCAGATGCTGGCCGTGGCGATACACCAACACCGGCACGCGTGCGCTGCCGACATAGTCGATGCGGCCGCCGACGAGCGCGAAACCCTGCTCGGCGAAGTCCTGCACCAGCGGTGCCTGTGCAACCTTGCCGGCGAACCACGGCTTCACCGTGTGGCGATCGGTCGAGACGACATCGACCGGCGAGGTCGCCGCGAGTGCGCGCCAGTGGCTGGCGAACAGGTCGCGCGCGGTTTGTTCGCCCGAATCGCCCCCTTGCGCGTGCCAGAGCGGGACCAACGCACCGCCGGCAACGAATGCGAGCGCGCACGAGGCGGCCAGCGCAAACCAGCGCTGGTGTGGATTGCGCGGGCGCGCCGTGACAGGCCTTGGAATCTCGCTGCGGATGCGTTCGCGCAAGGCCGCAGGCGCCTCGAGGCGCGGCGCGCCGGAGCGCAGATCGCGCCGCAGCGCATCGAGCTGGATCAACGCGGCGCGGCAGTCGGCGCAGGTATCGAGGTGCGTTTCGAACTCGCGACTGGCCGCGCGATCGAGTTCGCCGTCGAAGTACAGCGGCAGCAGGTCGCGGGCAGTACTACAGTCCATGGTTCACCTCGTTCGGCCGCAGCGGGCCGAGGGATTTCTGCAGCAACGCGCGCCCGCGCGCGAGTCGCGACATCACGGTGCCGATTGGCGCCTGCAGAACATCGGCAATTTCGCGATACGACAGTTCCTCGATCTCGCGCAGGATCAGGGTCTCGCGAAATTCCGTCGGCAGTTCCTGCAAGTGTCGCGCGATCAGGGCACGCCGTTGCGCATGGTCGAGGCGGTCCTCGACGTCGGCGGGGTCGCTGTGTGCGAGCAGGCTGTCCGCGGCCTCGCGACCGTGCTCGGCGGCGATCTGGTCGATCGCGACGTGACGCTGCTCGGAACCGCGCGTGGCAAGGCGGGCAAGACAGCAGTTGCGCACGATCGCCAGCCACCACGCACGCGCGTTGCCGCCGGCATAGGTATCGGACGAGCGCGCAGCGCGCACGTAGGCATCGTGCACCGCGTCCGCGGCATCCTGTTCGTTGCCGAGCAGCCAGCGGCCGAGGTTGTAGGCGGCGTCGAGATGACGCAGGGCGAGGTCGCCGACGATGGCCTGCGAGCTGGTCACCGCCTGCTTCCGCCCGATGACGCGGATCTAGGGGTTGCGTACATGCACGACGCCGGTCATGAACGGATGGACAGCGCAGAAGTAGGTGTAGTCGCCCGCATCGGCGAAAGTATGCTCAAAGCGGTCGTCGGTATCCAAGGCTTTCGACGCCAGCCGCTTGTCGGTGCTGGTCACCGTGTGCGGAACTTCGTCATGGTTGGTCCAGACGATCGTGGTGCCTGGCGAGATCGTGATCTCGCCGGGAGTGAACGCGAACTTCGTGATCTCGACCGTCGGCGTGGCCGGCATTGCGCTGGCGAGTGTCGCCAGCGGCGTGCCGGCGCTGACGATCGCGAGCAGCAGGAGGAGGCGACGAAGCGGGGTGCAGATCATGCGGGCAGGTCTCGCGAGATGAAGGTTCGTCACGGTCAGTGATCCAGAGGGGTATCGATCAGCGCGAGTTCGTGGCGTCCGCGCACGACGCTGAGCTGGCGTGTGCCGAGCAACTTGCCGAGTTCGCCCGCCGGTACCTTGAGTGGACCGGGTTCGCCGATGCCGGCTTGCCCGGGCGTTGGCAGCGGATAGGCCAGCGACATCGCGGTGTGCAGCGCGACGTGGCCCTCGACTTTCTGCAGCACCTGGTGGATGTGGCCGTTCAACACGGTCACCGAGCCGAACGGCCGCAACAGCGCGATCGCCGCCGCCGCATCGGCCGTGCCCCAGCCCCACGGTTCCCATACCGTCCACATCGGGATATGGGCGAGCACGACGACTGGCGTCGAACGCGATACGTTCGCAAGGTCCTTCTTCAACCATGCAAGCTGTTCGTCGCCGAGTGCGGCGAGCGTGCCGAGCTTGAAGTTCATCACGTTGTTGAGGCCGATGAAGTGCACGCCGCCCTGGTCGAAGCTGTACCAGGCACGGCCCTTGCCGTCGTGGTCGAAGAACTTCAGGTAACCGCTGACGCCGTCGTCGATCGCGTCGTGCTCACCCGGCACCGTGTGCACGCGATCGACATGCAGCTCGGTGAGGATTTCGCGCGCCTGGCCGAACTCCTCGGGCTTGGACAGATGACTCACGTCGCCGGTGTGCACGACGAAGGCGGGTGCCTGCGGCAGTGCATTGATATCCGCGATCGCGCGGCGCAGGCTGCCGACGACATCGGGATTGGCGTCCTTGTGGAAGCCGATATGCGTATCGCTGATCTGCACGAAAGTGAGTGCATGCGGCGCCGCGTTCGCAGGCTGGCCAGCGCCCGTCGAGCCGAGTGCGCGCGGCACGCCGCCGACCACGGTCCATACGACGGCGGCACCGGTCCAGGCGGCGAGACAACCGAGTGCCTTGCGGCGGCCGGGATCGGCCGTGACTTCGTTTCGATTGGTGTCGGAGGTGTTCATGGCAGTTCTCGTGCTGGGGTAACACACCACCATATCGCCGCGGGCGGCGTTTTATTCCCGCCGCCTGCGCGCTGCGTCGACATCGGTTGGAATGACGCGCGCCGACCGCGATAATGCGCGCCCCCAATCCCGACGGCGCCCGCCATGACGCAACAGACCATTCTCAACGCCACCCACCGCGCGCTTGGCGCGAAGATGGTCGACTTCGGTGGTTGGGACATGCCGCTGAACTACGGCTCGCAGATCGAGGAGCACCATGTCGTGCGCCGCGACGCCGGCATGTTCGACGTGTCGCACATGACGGTGGTCGACTTGCACGGCGCGCGCACGCGCGAGTTCCTGCGTCATCTGCTGGCGAACAGCGTCGACAAGCTGAAGGTGTCGGGCAAGGCGCTGTACTCGTGCATGTTGAACGAGCAGGGCGGGGTGATCGATGACTTGATCGTGTACTTCCTCGGCGATGATTTCTTCCGCGTCGTCGTCAATGCGTCGACTCGCGACAAGGATCTGGCCTGGATCGAGCAGCAGGCGAAGTCGTTCGAAGTGAAGGTCAGCGAACGCGCCGATCTTTCCATGATCGCCGTGCAAGGGCCGAACGCGCGCGCGAAGGTGCTCGGTCTGTTGACGGCCGAGACGCGCGCGAAGGTCGAGAAGATCGGCAAGTTCGTCGCGGTCGAGGGCGACGGCCTGTTCATCGCGCGCACTGGCTACACCGGCGAGGACGGCTTCGAGATCATCGTGCCGGAGGCGCAGGCGGTCGCGCTGTGGAATCGCTTGAAGGAGATGGGAGTTGCCCCGGCCGGGCTTGGCGCACGCGACACGCTGCGCCTCGAGGCGGGCATGAATCTCTACGGCCAGGACATGGAAGAGAGTGTGACGCCGTGGGAAGCGAATCTTGGCTGGACGGTCGCACTCGACGAGGGCCGCGACTTCATCGGCCGCGACGTGCTCGAAAAACAGAAGGCCGCGGGCGGGCATGCGCTGATGGTCGGCCTGGTCATGGACGAGAAGGGCGTACTGCGGCACGGCCAGCGTGTCGTCACGCCGAACGGCGATGGCGAAATCCTTTCCGGCAGTTTTTCGCCGACGCTGGGCAAGGCGGTCGCGTTCGCGCGCGTGCCGGCCGGCACCAGCGGCACGCTGCGGGTCGACATTCGCGGCAAGCTGGTGCCGGTGCGCGTGGTGAAGTATCCGTTCGTGCGCGACGGCAAGGCCATCGACGGTATCTGAAGCGGCGTTCGCGCAGTCGCGCGGAGGTTGTTAGAATCCGCGGCAGCAGCCGACCTCCAAGGAACTGAGCCATGCAAGAAATCCCCGGCGATCTGAAATTCCTGAAGTCCCACGAATGGGCGCGCGTCGAAGACAAGGGCACGGTCACGGTCGGCATTTCCGAGCATGCGCAGGGATTGCTCGGCGATCTCGTCTACGTCGAGTTGCCGAGCGTCGGCGACACGGTCAAGGCGGGCCACGCGGTCGCGGTAGTCGAGTCGGTCAAGGCCGCCTCGGACGTCTATGCGCCCGTCTCCGGCGAGATCGTCGCGGTCAACGAGGCGCTGCCGGACAAGCCCGAGACGATCAACGAGGATGCCTACGGCGATGGCTGGATCTTCGTGATCAAGCCGGACAATCTGGCCGAAGAGCAGGAAGAATTGCTCGATCCGGATGCGTACGCCGAGCTGATCGAGAGCGAAGACCACTGAGTCATCGCGTTACGACGGATCGCCTGACAAGGGCGCGCTGAATGCGCGCCCTTGTCGTTTGTGGCGGTCGAAGCTTGGCGATCGGCGGCTCAGGGTGATCTTTCGCCGGTGTGCAGACAGGCGTCGGCACCCTGCGCGACGATCCATGTAGCGAGGCATCCGCCTGAGTCGTGCGATCGCGCGTTCGTCGGTGCGGCGATCGGCATGATCGAAATACTTGTCGCGGCGCTCGCGCATCCCATCGTCAGGAAGTGCGGCGAGTACGCGCTGTTCCGATCGCTCGAAGACTTCGCTATGAGTGTCGGCGGACATACTTTCGCTGTCGGGCATCCTCCGTCGAGTTCGCCATGTGCATTGTTGGAGTCGAGCTGGTCGCGCAACTTCTCGCGCTCGAAAAAATCGTCGTCGACACTCGCATCGGACAACGAGAATTCGCGATGTCGAAGACGTCGTCGGACGATGCGGCGGAGACGAAGACGGTCGTCGAGGTTGACCGATTCGTCGTCGCGGCGAGTCGCGCGGACCCCAAATCGAAAAAATATTTTTCGGCCGTTTAGCCGCGGTTGGGGCGCCAGAACGGCGTCGCGGCGAGCATTTAATCAGTACACTGCCGATTGCGTTTCAATGAGTTGCGCATTCTCGTGCAACTACGTGGCGCGCGAGCTGGATGTCTGGAGAGCCGCATCAGGACTTGCTCTCCGGCTTTTCTGCTTCTTCCTTTAACGGATACGTGCGGCCGTATAGACGTTTATACGCCTTCCATAGTTGCGACTACTTCGCGCGCTCCCGGGTCTTCTGGACGCCGTTTCCCGGCATCCAGCAGTCGTGTGGGAACTGCTTGTTTCCGTTGAAAATTTGTTGACACGCGCACTCGACAGTAATAGTTTCTGCGCCGGCGTGACAAACAAGTAAAGGAATTATGACTTCAGCGCGCTTCATCGCCCCGTACATTGATCACGGTACGAAAGCCGGGTCGGTGAAGAAAATCACGGTGTCGGTTCCGTTTCATATTCTCAAGCTTCTGTCCAACGAACGGACCCGCCGCCAGGTCGGCGATTTACGCCACGCCACCAACAGCGATTTGCTGTGCGAAGCATTCCTTCACGCTTTTACTGGGCAACCACTGCCAACTGACGAGGAGCTAAGACGCGATATGGCTATGAAGAAAGCAGCTGCAAAGAAGAAACCCGCCGTAAAGAAGGCCGCCAAGAAGGCGGTGAAGAAGACAACCGCCAAGGCAAAGACCGCTACCGCCCGCAAGACCGGCGCAGCGAAGAAGCCTGCAGCGAAGAAAGCAGCGAAGAAGGCTGTAAAGAAGGCCAAGTAAGGCCTGCCTTCGAATCGGTCGCGGTACTTGCGATCCGATGATGGCCCAGGCTTCGCAACGTGTTCATTGCGCAGCCTGCGGCCGGTAGCTACAAGATTGATAGAAACAGCAACACGATAGAAACGTAGTTCACTGCCAGCAAGACCTCTCTCTCCCTGCGGTTGCCCAGCGCAGGGAGAGAATTTCCCCGCTCTTCCTTCTCGCGACGCCCGTCGCCAGCCTCCATCCGATGTTCAAGTACTGCGGCGCGCGGTCACCACGACGGCGGCGGTGTCATGCCATGCGCGCGAGGCGCACGAATGAGGCAGCGGCGCGCTAACGCGCCAACAGCGTAGCGACGACGTTCCCGTCCGGCGAGCGTTCCGCAATGATCTTCGCGCAGCTCAGCAGCGGCACCGCAAGTAGCAGTCCGGCCACACTCCACATCCAGCCGAGCACGATGAGTGCGAGAAAGACCATCACCGGGTCGAGCGCGAGTCGACGTCCGACCAGATGCGGCGTGACGAACTGGGACTCGACCAGGTGCAGTCCGAGAAACGCTGCTGGCGCCGCCAGTGCGGACAATGGCGATGCGAACTCACCGAAGCCGACGACCGTCAACGCGATCGCCGTCAGCAGTGGTCCGATGAACGGCGCGAAGTTCAGCAGAGCGGCGACGCCTCCCCACAGCAGCGGATCAGGAATCCGCAATGCATACAGTGCCGCAGCGGTCGCCAATCCCAACCCCGTGTTGATCAAGGTGATGGTGATCATGTACAGCGACAGCTCATGCTGCGCCTGGCGCGTTGCTCCGACCAGATCGCGCTTTGCGCGCAGATGCGGCAGCAGCGTGACGAATTTGCGCAGCAGGCCGTCGCCGTGCAGCAGGAATAGGAACAGCAGGAACACGACGACGATGATGCCGGCCAACATGGCCGGTGCGGCGACCAGCACCTGCGAGAGAAGTCCCGGCGAGGCGTCGACGACGCGCACCGATTGCGCGCCATCGAGGTTCGCGAGCTTGCCAAGATCGTTCGCGGCTGATGTTGCCGCCTGCAGAGGTTTGCGAAGATCGTGCAGCGCGGACTGCAGATGGGCGAGCGCCAACGGCATGCGCGCCATCCATTGGCGTGCCGGCGTCGCCAGCGCGGCGAACGCGCCCCCGGTGACGGCGAAGGTGAATACCACCGCGAGCAAGGCGCCGATGGCGCGCGGTACTCGCCAACGCTCGAGCATTCGCACGGCCGGCGCGAGCATCAGGCCGAGCAGGACCGCGACGAGGACCGGCACGATGACAGCCTGCGCGATGACGCAGGTATACAGCAGGATCGCGATGACGATCGCAGCGAGCAGTCGGTTGCGCTGTAGATCGGATGGTGTCGCAGTCACCAGCGTGGTGTCGGTGTCCTGCACGACCGCGGCCGCAACCGGCGCCGATGCCTCGACATCCGGCGTGTTGCCGCTCCGCGCGCTCATGCGGGCGGCGAACGCGCGTCGTCCGATGCCCGCTGTCGCAGATCCGCGGCGAGCATCGCGCCGATCGGCGAACGAATTGCGAACGAGGCGGCTGCGCTGACGACGCTGCCGAGTCGCGCCAACACACTCCACGGGAGCAGACCGGCGATGAATCCACTGGCGGCGCCGCCGCCGACGATCAGTGCGGTGCGATGGCGTCCAAGACGCATTCGCAATGCGAAGGTGTCCATTTGCCAGCGTGCACGCTCGCGTTGAAGTCGGCGGGTTGCCTCGACGACGGCACGACGACGATCAAGCAGCTTCATGAGTGGTCCCGTCGATTTGCGGAGTGGGCTTGCCGATATGCCCCAACATGCGTCGCGTCTGCGGCAAGGCGAGATCGTGCCAGCACCCACGCATCGCCCACAGCACCGCAACGACGCCGATCAGGTTCGCCAGGGCGACACTGCCGATGCCGTAGAAGACATTGCCGGTGAGTTGGTAGATGCCGGCGGCGATCGCCGCACTCGTGGCGAGCCAGGCGCCGACGCCGAGGAAGACCAGCGCAAAGGCGAGCCAGATCAGCACGAAGGCACTGCTGCGCGCGAGCCGCAACTCGGCACGCAACAAGCCGAGTGCGGCGTCCGCCACGCGCAGCGCCTGGTCCAGCGCTGCGCGTGCCGCGGCGAACGGTTCGCTGTCGCTGGGCAACGGAGGCGTGCCTTCGTTCAAAGCAGCCGGCGCTTCCATATCAGCGGCTGCGCAACCAGCGCGATATGACGACGCCAGCGGCGAACGCGATGCCGAAGGCGGCCAATGGATGTTCGCGCACCTGCTCGACCGCGGCGTCGCTGAATTGCTTGGCGCCGTCGGCGAAGCGAGCGCCGGCATCGCGCAGGTCGTCCTCGAGTTGTGCACCGTTTGCACGTAACTTGGCGCGCAGTCGATGCAACTCGCTCTTCATGCTCTCGATGCTTTCGTTCGCTGCCTCGGCAATGTCGTCGCCGGCTTCGTTCAAACCTTGCTTCACGTCGCGTACGCTCGCCATGATTTTGCTCCTCAGGGATGGGTGGATCCGACGCAGGCGACTGCGCAACGCGCTGTCTTCGACCTGCGGACATCGTTCGGCCGAAGGATCGACCTGCCGATGCCGTCGGAGCTTAATCTGATCAAACTGAACGGCCGACTCTTCCCGAGCGGCCTCGGCTTGCTTAGACGAGGTACGAAAATTGCAGGCAACTAGAGGTTACGATTTCGTGAATTAGCGTTATATTCGAGTTATCCGGTCGCGCAATGCGACATCAAGCATCCAACGGTCAGGGGTCGGGCGATGTCGGGAGTCAACGTAGGGTGTCACGACCTGTCAGGTCGTGACCGAAGGTTTGGGACAGGCCGGCAGGGTGGCCGGGCATGGCCGCACGGCGTGCGCGGAGCAATTTCAGCCGGGCTGTTGATCGCGTTGCTGGTCGTGATCGCGATCGTCGCAGTCGCGCTGTGGTGGTTTGTCGGCAAATCGTCGGAGGCGCCAACCGCGCCGGCGGCGCCGACGGCCGCCGGCGCAGCACCGACGGATGCGGCTCCGACCGTGGCGGCGACCGCCGACGATCTCACTGCCAACGATCTGTACAAGGCGGCACGTGCCGCGGTGGGCGAGAACCGCATGGTCGCCCCGCCCGGCAACAATGCACTGGAATACTACCTGCGCATCCTCGCCAAGCAGCCGGACGACAGCAGTGCGACCGATGCGCTGCGCGAACTGTTTCCGTTCGCTACCGCCGGCGCGGAGGATCAGATCAACCAGGGTAACTTCGACGAGGCGACGCGCATCATGGGTCTGCTCGCCAAGGCCGATCCAAGCAACTACACGCTGACGATCCTGCGCAGCAAGCTCGACGCGAAGAAGAAACAGAACGATCGCGATCAACAGCAACAAGCGCAGCAGGCAGCAGCGGCGGCGGCACGTGCAGCGGGTGCGCCGGCGACGGCAGTGGCCACTGCGCCTGGCAGCGCGACGCCGACCGATGCCGCCGCAGCGGCCGCCGCGCAGACGACGACACCTGGAGGCGTGCCAGCGGCGACGCCTGCGCGGCAAGCCGAAGTTGCACGTGCCACGCCGGCGCCTGTGGCGGCACCACCGCCAGCGCCGGTCGAGGAGCCGGTTGGCGAATCGCGCGATGTGCGCGTGGTCACGCCGCCGCAGCCGAGCTATCCGGCTGCCGCCGTGCGCAACCGTCAGAACGGTTGGGTCGAAGTCGAATTCACGGTGGCCGCGGACGGTTCCGTGCAGAACGCGAAAGTCGTCGGCGCGCAACCGGCACGCACGTTCGATCGCGAAGCGATCAATGCGATCGAGGCCGCGCGTTTCGAACCGCGTTTGGACAAGGGCAAACCGGTTGCGGCAACGCTGCGTCGCCGTATCGAATTCAAGCTCAACAACTAGGGAATGCCGCAGCGGCCGCGCGATCGGCGTGCGCCGCTCGCGCGGCCTCCGACGCGCGCACGATCAGTCGGTGCCGCCGGCCAGATCCGAGCTGTCGCCATGATCGATGCCGGCCCAGTTCACCTCGGGCAAGCCGAGGTAGCTATCAATCAGCATCGGCATCAGTCCCATCGGTACCGGCGACTCGCAGTTCCACAGCATGACTGCGCCGAAGCGGTATTTCGGCAGGAACGCGATGATCGCGCGATAGCCCTGCACGGCGCCCGCATGGAACACCAACGTGGTGCCTGCGTAGTCGTAGATGCGCCAGCCCAGAGCGTACTGCGCGTCGAGCAGGCGACCGCGCCGCCAAGGTGACGCACGCTTCTCGCGCTCGGTCTCGACCAAGGGCGTATGCAGTACGGTCAGCAGCTCCGGCGACAATACGTTCGGACGGCCGCCCATCTGCGCGATCAGCCATTGCTCCATGTCGTGGATGCTGGCGTTGACGCCAGCCGCCGGCGGCACGTGGTAGTAACTTTCCTTTGGCACGAACGGCACCCAGCCGCTGCCGGTGCGATGATGCGGACGCGCCCAGCTCTTCGAACCTTCCAACGCATCGCGGCCATAGGTTGCGGTGTCCATGCCGAGCGGATGGAAGATGCGCTTCTCGACCTGGTGATAGTAGAAGTCGCCGGTCGCCGCGTAGGTCACGTCGCCGATCAGACTGAACGCGATGTTCTGATAGCCGTAGCAATCGCCGACCGGGCAGGCCAACGGCACATCCTTCAGGCGATCGACGAGGAGTTCGTAGGGCTCGTCCTGTTCGAGCAGATTGTCGTAGGTATTGTGCGGCAGGCCGACGCGATGGCTGAGGATGTCGCGCACGGTCAGCTTCTGCGCCCCGGCGACATCGTTCAGCGTGAACGCCGGCAGCATGTCGGCGACGCGCGTATCCCATTGCAATTGGCCGCGTTCGACCAGCAGGCCCGACATGGCTGCGGCGAATGCCTTCGACAGCGAGGCGAGGCGGAATACGGTGTCGCTGGAGACGTGCTCGCGCGTGCCCGCGTCGGCGAAGCCGATGCCACGTTCGAGCAGCACCTTGTCGTCCTTGATGATCGCTGCGGCGAGACCGGAAACATCGTTGGAGCTCTCGACGCCGTCGAGCCAACGATCGAATTCACGCGCAATGGCGGGTGCGTCGCGTGATACCGAGCGCGCATCGACGACCGGAATCGCGATCAATGGCAGCGCCGCCGGCGTGCGCGTGTGGACGACCAGCTTCCTGCCGGCTACCGCGCTGATTTTCTTGACGCCGCTCTTTTTCGGGGCCGCTAGCGCGGCTGCGAGCGGCGCCTTCTTGCGCGCAGCCGACGTCGCCGCAGAACTCTTCGCGGTTGCACTGGCCGGTGTGCGGGGAGCCGACTTCGTTTTCTTTGCGTTATCGGCGGCGAGGACGGGGGCGGCGGCAGCTACGGCAAGAGCCGCAAACAGGGCGATCAAAACGCGTGAAGTACTGCTCAATGCGATCTCCGGGGGTCTGCAATGACCCTCGTGTTATGCTCGAAAACGCGTTGATTCTAGCCGCATCGCGAAGGGGAAAGGAACATGGCTGTGCTGATTCTGCTCGTGATCCTGGTCGGTATCGGTTTTTACGTGGTCGGCTTGTACAACGGTCTCGTCACCGGACGTAACGGTTACAAGAATGCGTTCGCACAGATCGATGTGCAGCTGACGCGCCGCTACGACCTGATACCGAATCTGGTGGAGACCGCGAAAGGCTATATGAAGCACGAGCGTGAAACGCTCGAGGCCGTCATCCAGGCGCGCAATTCGGCGGTGTCGGGACTTTCCGCAGCAAAGGCCAGCCCGGGCGACGCCGCTGCTATGCAGCAACTCGCTGGCGCCGACAACGCGCTGACGCAGACGCTCGGCCGCCTGTTTGCCTTGTCCGAGGCGTACCCGGATCTGAAGGCGAACCAGAACATGATGCAGTTGAGCGAAGAGCTGACCTCGACCGAGAACAAGGTCGCCTTCGCGCGCCAGGCCTTCAACGATGCCGTGATGGGCTACAACAATCGCCGCGAGATGTTTCCGGGTTCGATCGTCGCGAACATGTTCGCGTTCCAGGCCGCGGAGCCGTTGAAGATCGAATCCGAGGCGAAGCGCGAGGTACCGAAGGTGGCATTTACCTGAGTCGGCGCAGCGGCCGTGAGCGGCGAGCGCCATCGCGCTCGTCACGCCCAACCCGCTGCCGACCGCTAGCCGGCCGCGCATGAATTTCTTCGAGCACCAGGAGCTGGCGCGCCGGCAGACTCGGCGCATGCTGCTGCTGTTCGCGCTGGCAGTCGCTGCCATTGTCGCCGCCATCGACATCGTGGTGCTGTTCGCGTTCGGCATCGATAGCGCGCAGCGCGCGAACGGAGGTGTCGCCTGGGGCAGTCTGTTGACGATCAGCCTGTGCGTCGTGATCGCGATTGCGCTGGGTTCGTTGTATCGCATTGCCAGCCTGCGTGGCGGCGGCGCGGTGGTCGCGCGCTCGCTCGGCGGCGTGCCGGTCGCGGGGGACAGCGGGGATTTCGCCTACCGGCGTCTGCGCAATGTCGTCGACGAGATCGCCATTGCTGCTGGCGTTCCGGCGCCGCAGATCTTCGTGCTTGAGGACGAGGCCGGCATCAATGCGTTCGCGTCCGGCTATGCACCGACCGATGCCGCCGTCACGGTCACGCGTGGCGCGCTCGACAAGCTCACGCGATCCGAACTGCAAGGCGTGATCGGGCACGAGTTCAGTCACATCCTCACTGGCGACATGCGCCTCAATATCCAGCTGATGGGCTTCGTGTTCGGCATCGTGGTTGTCTCCATCATCGGTCGCAAGATTGCCGAGATTTCCGGTCGCGGCCGCGGCAAGGACTCCGCCGGTCCGGTGTTCTTCGGCCTCGCCGTGTTTGCGGTCGGCTACATCGGCGTGGTGTTCGCGCGCGTGATCAAGGCTTCGATCTCGCGGCAGCGCGAATTTCTCGCCGACGCTTCGGCCGTGCAGTTCACGCGTCAGACCGATGGCATCGCCGGCGCGCTGAAGAAGATCGGCGGCCTGGCCGAAGGTTCGAAGCTTGCCAGCAGCGACACCGAGGAAGTCGCGCATATGCTTTTCGGCGATGGTGTCGGTTACGCCGCGGCATTCGCGACGCATCCACCGTTGCGCGAACGCATCAAGCGGCTCGATCCGTCGTTTCGCGACGACGAGTTCGTCGCGATCGCCGCGGCGTGGTCGCAGCCCATCAGGCTCGGTGCCGAAGCCGGCGACCGCGCCGATGCTTCGATCGCCGGCTTCGCTCCGGTCGGTGCGATGGTCGAGCCTGCACACGAGCGCGGCATGCACTTGCCGGCGCAGAACATCGAACTGAACCTGTCACCGCAGGCCGTCGTGCGACAGGTCGGCAATCCCGATAGCGACGATCGCAGTCTCGCGCACACGATACGTACGGGCGTGCCGCCGCTCCTGCGTGAAGCAGCCCGCCAGGCGGAGCAGGCGATGGCACTGATCTTCGCGCTGCTGATCAATAGTGACGCCGCGACCGCTGCACGCCAGTTCGCGCTGATCGAGGCTCACTACGATAGCGGCACGCGCGCGCTGGTGCAGGGCCTCGCCGATGCGGTTGCACAGCTGCATCCAATGCAGCGATTGCCGCTGGCGACGCTCGCATTCCCGGCGTTGCGTCGACGTCCACGTCCACAGCTGACCGGCTTCATGGTCATGCTGCGCGGCCTGATCGATGCCGATGGTCGAGTGACTCTGGCGGAGTATTGCCTCGCCCGCCTGATCGGCGTGCAGGTCATCGATGCGTTGAACCCCGCGGCGGCGCAAGCGAGCGGCCGCCTGAAGCTGCCGGAACTTGCTGGTGAGGTTAAGGACCTGCTCGCGATCGTCGCGCAATACGGGCACGACGACGCGGCGGATGCGCGGCGCGCCTACGCGCTCGGTATCGACGAGGTCCTGCCGGGATCGCCCTTCGCGTATGCACCGCCGCCCGATTGGGCGCTGGCACTCGACCGCGCATTGCCACAGCTCGATCGGCTGGCGCCGGCCGGCAAGGAACTCGTCGTGCGCGCACTGACCCGCGCCATCGCCGCCGACGGGCGGGTCAGTGTCGTCGAGGCGGAACTGCTGCGCACGGTCTGTGCGGCGCTGCACTGTCCGCTGCCACCGCTGATGCAGGAAGCGGACTGACATCGAGCAGCGCGCGGTGTAACGTGTGCTGCGACGGATCGCGTCGACCGCACGTCTTGTTGCAGGAATGGCGGCCATCGTGTGCAGCTGTTGCGTGCAGCGCAATGCCTTAGTGCGATTTCTGATAGAAGCGCAGCTATGAACTTGCATATCTCTCCGCAGCGGGCGACGGACGAGCTCTTGGCTCGCCCGAATCTTTTGCTGCGCATCGGCGAGCAGGTCGTCGATGTCGGCGCGCTGCGCGTGGTCACGCGTCCTGATCTGCCGCGCCTGACCAGCAAGGCAGTGGCGGTGCTGATCGAACTGGTGCGTCATGCCGGCAGCACGGTCACGCGCGACCAGTTGTTCGATCGGGTCTGGACCGGCCGCTTCACCACGCCCGACGTGCTGACCCAGGCGATCAAGGAATTGCGCCGCGCGTTCGCCGACGACAGCAAGCCGCCGTTGTATATCGAGACGATTCCCAAGGTCGGTTATCGACTGATCGCACGCGTGCTCGTGCTCGAGGCGCAGGACGGTGGCCTGTTCCTCGAACGCACCGCGGTGCAGTCGATAAACGACGACGAAGGTCCCGGCGACGAGGCAGCAGCCGTCAGGCCGGACGCGACGCAAACGATGCCGCCGATGCGTACTCGACGCACATGGCGGGTCGGGGCCTTGCTGGCCGTGGCAGGTGTGCTGGCTGTCGGCGCGATCGCGTGGCTGGCTCATTATTCGGCGCGCGCGCCGCTGTCGGCGGCGGTCGCGGCGCCGAAATGGCAGGCATCGGATGTGCGCGCGCTCACCTCGGACCCAGGCGCGGAACGCCGGCCGCGCCTGTCGCCAGACGGCACGCGCGTCGCGTTCGGCGTGCTGGACGAAAAGACCGGTTTCGATCGCATCGTCGTGCGTTCGATCGAACCGTCGCAACTGGTGCATATCACCATCGGTGCCAACGAGCACGAGGCGCTGCCTGCATGGTCGCCGGACGGCATGCGAATTGTCTACGAAAGGCTGCGCGGGTCTGGCTGTGCCATGTATGTTGCGTCCAGCCTCGGAGGCGGTGAGCACGAAGTCGGCACCTGCCCGGACTATCTCGTCAACTACTACGACTGGACACCGGATGGCACCGGGGTGCTGACTGCCGAGCGCGCGCTGGATGGCAGCCGGGAACTCGCGCTGACCCGCCTCGATCTCGCCACAGGCACGAAGCAGTTGCTGAATTACCAGCGCGATGCACAAGACCAGGATCTCGAGCCGCGCTATTCCCCCGATGGCCATCGCATCGCGTTCCGCCGAGGCATCTCGCCGTACAGTGATCTCTACGTGATGGACGCCTCAGGCGGGCCGGTGCGTCAGGTCACGCGCCTCTCTGCGCGTATCCGCGGCTTCACCTGGACGCGCGACGGCCGAGGCCTGGTATTCGCCTCGAACCATGCAGGCCCGATGGCGCTGTATGCCCTCGATATCGAATCTGGACACGTGCAGGCGCTCGGCGTTTCGCCGGCGGAGGCGCCGGATGCCGCGCGTGGCAGCGACGCGCTGGTGTATGAGATTCCGCGCACGCACAGCGGATTGGCACGGCTCGCTCTCGATGCGGGCGCTTCGCCGGCACGCCTGCTCGCACCGTCGACCGGTAACGACTACTCGCCGATGCTGTCGCCGTCGGCCGATCGGGTCGTATTCGTGTCTGATCGCAGCGGGCAATACCAGCTCTGGCTGTACGACGAAGCCAGCGACAAGGCGCGACCGTTGACGAATCGCGCTGACACCGCCTTCACGTCGCCGCGCTGGCGCTCCGATGGCAACGCCGTGCTCGCGATCGAACGCGGCGCCGACCACAGGAAGCTGGTCGAGATTGATCTTGCGACCCTGCGACAGCGCGTGATTTCTAGGCCCGATGAAAACGTCCTGCTGGGTGACTACGGCATCGATGCGGACAGCTACCTGCTCGTCGCCGGAATTTCCGGACGCGACAACGAGCTGATGCAGGTCGAGCATGCGGGCCAGCCAGGCGAACGGCACACGACGTTGCTGAAATCGGTCGCCGAGTTCGAACTCGATCCGTCGAGCCGGTCGATCTATTACACGCCGACCGCGCAAAGTGGATTGTTCCGCTTCGATCTCGACACGGCAGTGACGCAGCTGGTCAGCCCGAAGATCACCTCGGTTTCCGCAAACTGGCACCTCGTCGACGGACGTATCTGGTACATAGGCGATATCGAGGTGATGTCGGCCAATCTTCACGAACTCGATCCCGCCAGCGGCGCGGACCGCGTGATCAGTCCGCTCAAGGCGCTCATGCGCGACCTGCATTTCAGCGTGATGCCGGATCGAAAGGCCATCGTGGCGGTGCCGTTCGGTGCCGAAGACACCGATATCGGCATGCTGCAGCTGACGCGCACCGATGCGAACGCCGCAGCGCTGCCGTAGCGGTACGTGTGCCATGGTGCGGCCCCGTTTGCCGGCGCTGCCATTGCCACCGCTCTGATCGGAGCGGTTTTGCACTTTGCTCGCCCCCGAACGCATCGAGCGTGCGCGCTCACGCGACGCCTCGCCGAGGGACGAGCAATTTCAGTCACGTCGATCGCGCGTTCCCGCAACCCCTGCGGCGTGGACTTGGTCGAATATCTACTCGCCCTCCAACGGGCAGATGTGTCACAGCATCGATAGTGCGACCCCCTCGGCGGGCTACCTGGTTCGGGACCTGGGGCCCGTCTTTTTTTTGCGCAGCGTGCGTCGGCATCGCGCGCCTATTCGCTCAAGGCACGCAGGTGCCGAGCGCCAGAGGGACGACCTGGCTCACGGTTCCGTCACGCGTGTCCTGCACGAAGGCGACCACGCTGGCGTGTTCGCGCTCCAGGTCCTTCGGCACACGCAGATCGGCACTGGCCGAGCCGAGAGGCAGCGGGCCTGCGAACGCGCGCACGACGTGATCGTGGTGCAATGTCTTGCCACGATTCTCGCCGCCGCGGATCGCGTTCGACAGGTCGTTCTCGGTCACCGCGACATACACGCGATCGTTCTCGCTGCCGTCCGCCGACGTCACCTCGACGTGAAGCGCGGACGCTGCAGCGATTTCGATCTTCAGCGTGGGCGCACGTGTCGCTGCGGCTTCGGGCGGCGCCGCTTTCGGCCAGTCCTTCCAGAGGCGGCCGTCGACGCGGATTTGCGGCGTGTAGATCATCGAGCGCGCGTCATGGCTCGCCTGCGCTTTCTGCCGCGCCGTGTAGCGTGCGTCGGAATACGGGTCGCGCCAATCCTTGAGGTCCCAATAGTCGACGTGAAATTCCATGCCGATGTAGGCGGGCTTGTCGCGCAGGGTGCTCAGCCATTGCTCGGCCCGCGGACAGGAGCTGCAGCCCTCGCTGGTATACAACTCCACAAGGTGCGGACGCTCGCTGCCGCTTTGGGCGACGCAGGCCGCCGTACCAGGCAGTGGCGAGGCGGTCGCGACGAGCAGCGTCGCCCAGATCGAGAGTCGCATCGGCGGTTCACCCACAGGTTGGAAAGCGCCCGATCAGCTTAATCATCGACCCCGCTGGCGGGTTGCCGATGCTGCGCGCAGGACGATCGTCCTGCGCCGTCTGGCGCATCGGTGATGGCGCAATACGCATTGGCGCATACGCACATGGACCGCGAACCTTCCGCGCAGCTCCTTGATCTGCTTCGATTTCGTCGGCACCACCGAAAGATCTCAGCGCGATTTCGGCGCGATATCCTGACCCCTTCGAGCCACGCGCCTATGCAGGAGTCACGTTCTAGCGCGTGGAGGTCGAATGCTTGCCGTCAATCATCATCTCGCTCACGGAGCGAGTCTCGAACTGGTCGCTAAATCCTTGTCGATCGGCCGCGAACCGGCCCTCGCGGTCGTCAGCGGCGGCGGCCGCGGCTGCGTGTTGAAGGCGGACGGACCGCTTGCGGGCGTCTGGATTCCGCTGCGTGGACGCCTGCAGCTCGGTGTCAATGGCGACACCTTGCTCTACCCCGGCGAACTGCGTGTCACCGAGGCGGAACCGCGCATCCAGGCCGTCGGTCGCGGCAACGCGATCTGGATCGCCTTGCTGGGCACGCCCTCGGCATGGCGACATGCGCTCGGCGGCTTGCTCGGCATTCCGACGCCAGAGCCCTTGCTGTTGCCGGCGCGTCACATCGCCGATCGCGATCTGCGCAGGCGTTCGATCGCGCTGGTCAGGGCGACCATGGGCAATGCGTCCGACGCGCCGGTCGAGACACTGCTCGATCGCGTGCTGGCGCTGCAGGCCGAGTTCTCCGAATCGATCGCACGTTGCCCGGGCCGCACCTACGCACAGCGCCGGCAAGTGTTCCTTCGTCTGCAGCGCGTGCGCAATTACCTCGGCGCGCAATGCCATCTCGATATCGACAACGACGAGCTCGCGCGCATGGCGAGTTACTCGCCGTGGCATTTCATCCGCGCGTTCCGCGCCGCCTATCAGCAGACGCCGCACGCCTACCTCGTGCAGCAGCGTCTTGAGCGTGCACGCCGCCTGCTGCACGCCAGTCCGCTTGCCATCGCGGAAATCGCGCTCGCCAGCGGTTTCGAGAACCGTTGCGCGTTCTCGCGCCTGTTCCGGCAACGCTTCGGCACGACCGCGGGCGCGATGCGTCGGCAAGGCTCGACGATGCCCGCAGCGATCGCGCGCTAGACGAAAGCGCAATTTCTGCAATTCGGCATGCCCGACGGCGGCAACACTCGCACTTCACGGTTTTTTAATGTTGGTCATCTGCCGCGCTGCTGCGGCCGTTCACCAGTTTCATGACGGGAGAAACAAGATGGGAAACCGATTGCTCCGAGACGCAATTCGAAATGGCCTGCGTGTGGGCGGACTCGCAGGGGCATCATTGCTGGCGCCCAGCCTGGCCGTACCAGCGATGGCGCAGGACGCCGCGCAGGATGCATCGCAGGGGCAAAAGCTCGAGACCATCACCGTGACGGGTTCCAATATCCGCCGCGTCGATATCGAAACTTCGAACCCGGTCATCAGTATCGACCGGTCCGCGATCCAGCAGTCCGGCAAATTGACTGTCGGCGATCTGGTGCAGCAGCTGCCGAGCGTTGCAGGCAATGCGGCCAACCCGAACATGAACAACGGCGGCGGCACTGGCGGCAGCTTCGTTTCGCTGCGTGGTCTTGGCACCAATCGCACGCTGATCCTCGTCGATGGCAAGCGAGTAACCAATGCGGATGTCAATTCGATTCCAACCGCAGCGATCGAACGCATCGAAGTCTTGTCAGACGGCGCATCGGCGATCTACGGCTCCGACGCGATCGCGGGCGTGGTCAACTTCATCCTGCGCAAGGACTACCAGGGCGCCGAGCTGCAGCTGAACTACGGCATCAGCGACAAGGATGATGGTGAGCGCAAGGGCTTCAGCGTCGTGTTTGGTCAGTCGACCGACAAGGGCAGCATCATGGGCGGCATCGACTACAACAAGACCGACCAGATCCTTGCCAGCCATCGGCCGTTTTCCAAAGTCACCTACAACCTCAGCCGCGATGGCAGCGTGATTTCCCAAGGCGGTTCGGCCGCCTCTCCAAGCGGCCTGTATGGCGGCTTCCCGCAGTTCGCGAACTGCAGCTACTACGGTTACGGCACGTTCGACGCCAGCTCGCCGGGTGGCAACGGCATCCCCGCCGGGTATCGCTGCTTCAATGGCATCAGCGCCGCCGGCCCCGGCGACACGTACAACTATGCGGCAATCAACCTGATCACGACGCCGCAGGAGCGCACGAACTTCTTCCTGAATGGCAATTACAAACTGACCGATTCGGTCGATGCCTATTTCCAGGTGTTCCACAACTCGACCAACTCGGCGGCCCAGCTGGCACCGGTTCCGCTCGGTCTCGCCAGCGGTGGCCTGACGATCGGGGCGGGCAATCCCTACAACCCGTTCGGCGTCGATATCGGTGCCGGCTCGCCGGATGGCGAAGATCTCAATGTGCGTCTGTCGGCCCTGGGTCCACGCATCATCAATTTCAGCTCACACACCGACCAGGCACGCATCGGCATCAAGGGCAACCTGTTCGATACCGACTGGCAATACGACCTGTGGGGCAACTATGGCCACCAGGCCTTCGTGTTCCACAACATCAACTATCTGAACGGCAATGCCGCCCGCACCGCGCTGTCGAGCGACTGCACACCGGTCGTTGCGGGCCAGCCGCTGACGTCGAGCAGCTGTCTGGACCTGTTCAACCAGAACAATCCGAACACGGCGAGTCAGTTGCAGCAGTTCTTCTCGCTCAACGCCGACAACGGCAGCTTGCAGACCGAGCGTCAGGGCGGCCTCGACGTCAACGGCACGCTGTTTGACCTGCCCGGTGGCGCGGTCAGCCTCGCCGCGGGCGTCAACGATCGCAAGTTCTACATCCGCAAGTACAACGACACGGTGGAGACGATCGATCCATCGACCGGCAAGTGTCCGGCCGGCCTTTCGTCGTTGTGCAGCACGCCTTATATCGGCCAGTTCGACGTCAAGGAAGCGTATGCCGAGTTGTTCGTGCCGATCCTCAAGGATCTGCCGTTCATCCACAGCTTGAACGTGACGCTGGGCGATCGTTACTCGAAGTACAGCAACTTCGGCAACACGAACAACTGGAAGATCGCGGTGGAGTACCGGCCGATCGAGGATGTACTGCTGCGCGGCACGATCAGCGAAGTGTTCCGCGCGCCGAACACGACCGAGTCGTACACCGGATTGACGGCGTCGTTCGACGCGTATTCGCGCAACGCCGGCATCGGCGAGCCACGCTCCACCAACGGCAGCCAGATCCAGACGATCTTCAGCGGCGCCAGCGTCGGTGGCTACCCGATCCAGCCGGAAACCGGCAAGACGTTCGACTTCGGCGTGGTCTACGATCCGCAGTGGCTGCCTGGTCTGTCGTTGAGCGCGGACGTTTGGCGCATCTACCTGCTGAACAACATCCAGCGTCCAACCGGGCAGACGATCGTCGACCTCTGCTACAAGGATCCGCGCGGTGTCGGTGTAAATCCGTATTGCGCCTTCATCAACTACAACGCCAGCGGCACCATCAGCACCATTTCGGGGGTCACGTTTGTGAACCTCGGCCGCCTGGATACGAAGGGCGTCGACTTCGCCGCTACCTACAAGCTGCCGGAGACCTCGTTCGGCAAGTTCGCGGTGAGCCTGAATACGACGTATCTGAGTCAATACGACAATTCGGTTCCGGTTCTCGGCACCAGCAGCGTTGCGGGTACCTACAACTCGCAGTTCGGCAGCTTCCCGCGCTGGCGTGGGCTCGGCAATGTCAGCTGGCAGATGGGCGATTTCTCGGCCAGCTGGACCGTGCGCTTCATCGGTCGCGAAAAGAACACCACGTTCCCGGGCTATCCGGGCGGGTTCCTGCCGGTCGGTGCGGTCACCTACAACAATGTGCAGTTCGGCTACGACATCGAGCCGATCAATACGCGCATCGACGTCGGTGTCGACAACGTCGGCGACAAGCAACCGCCGCTGTTCTACCAGTCGGTGGCGAACGCGAACATCGATGTCAACACCTACGATCCGATCGGCCGCTTCTACTTCGGGCGCGTGACCGTGAAGTTCTAAACGTCGTTCATCGGTGTATTGAAGCCGCGCGGTTTGCACTGCGCGGCTTTTTTTCCGGCCAGGCGAGGCCAGCGGGACCGGCGCCTCGGATCGGTATCGCAATGGTTGCTTCCCGGCGCCGGCTCGGGGGAGCATAGCGCCCCCCGCGGGCCGTTTTCGACATGTCCAACCCTCCCGATCCTGCCCATGCCCGCCTGGAGGAGCTGTTTCGCACCTATGGCGCGCGCGTCAGAGGCATGCTGACGACCTACGGGCTGGACAAATACGGCATCGATCCGGCCGATGTCGAGCAGGAAGTCCGCATCCGGCTGTGGAAAGCGCTGGAGCGTGACCGGTTCGGGGCCTTTCATGCGTCTTATGTGCAGAGGGTAGTCGCCAGCACCGTCATCGATGCGCTGCGCAGGGCGGAAGTCCGCGCTGCAGAGCCGCTGCCGGAGGAGGACGAAGACAGCCCGGTTGATCTCGGCGAAGGCTCGGTAGGGCCCGAACAGAGTGCCGGGGATGTGGAACGCATGCAGGGCATCGAGCGCTGCATGAACGAGATTCCAGAGCGCCGACGTGTCGTCGTCGCTCTACACCTGCAGGGATTTTCGCTGCAGGAGATTGCCGATCTGGCCGGGATTGCCTCGGCAGAAGCGGCGCGAAAGCTGGTCTCGCGCGGGTTGGAAGAGTTGAAAGGCCGCCTGCGCGAATTGGGTTACGGTGATTTCGACGATTGATGCTCGTTGAAACAAACTTGTTGAGAAACAGCGGCCAGGATGACCGTCAAGGAGACACCATGAACGAAATGTCGCTTTCCCGTCTTTATCGTCGCCTGGTGACCGGGCGTCCGCAGCCGGCCCTCGATGCGGCCGAGCTGGTCGATGCCGGCGACATCAGCGAGTCGCGTCGCGATGCGCTCGCTGCAAAGCTCGCCTCGTCGACCGAATATGCCGATCTGACACGCATGCTGCGTGCCCTCCAGCCGGCGTCGCAGACGCTGGCCGAGCATTTGACCGCCGAGCGCCGCGTGGCGGCACATCCGGCACGTGCGCGCGATTTGCGTCCTGCGGCCGGTGCTCGCCGCTCACAGACGCGCCATTTGCGCTGGGTCGGGGCGATGGCGGCCTGCCTCGCGGTCGCACTCGGATTGTGGTCCGGACACACGGATCGTCAGCGTGGTCCCGCAGAAGTCGCGGCGACGGCGAAGCCGGCAGCGCTCGGCGATCGCATCTTCACCACGCGGGATGCGATTTTCGCTTCGTCAGGGGAAAATGCTCATCATCATCAGCGCGAAGCCAAGCGCGGCGGTGACGAGTTGTTCCACGCAAACTTCTCCGGCTGACGCCTACCGTCGCAACGCCTTCAGGAAAACGCCCGGCCGGACCGGGCGTTTTCCGTTCAGGCCGATACGATCGCGCTCGCGTGTTCGCGGGTCGCCGCGAATGTGACCGTTGGCCAGCGCTCGATCGTCAGTTGCAGATTGACCCGTGTCGGCGCCAGATAGACCAGCTGTCCGGCCGCGTCGATCGCCAGATTCATCGCGTTCTTCTCGCGGAATTCCTCGAGTTTCTTCGCATCGTTGCAGCGCACCCAGCGTGCGGTGATCACGCCCACGTTTTCAAACGCGGATTCGACGCCATATTCGTCCTTCAAGCGATAGGCAACGACCTCGAACTGCAACACGCCGACCGCGCCCAGGATCAGATCGTTCGACATCAGCGGGCGGAAGAACTGCGTCGCGCCTTCCTCCGACAACTGCGCCAGGCCTTTCTGCAGGGCCTTCATCTTCAAGGGGTCGCGCAGGCGCGCGCGGCGGAACAGTTCCGGCGCGAAGTTCGGAATGCCGGTGAAGCTCAGCGCCTCGCCGGCAGTGAAGGTGTCGCCGATCGAGATCGTGCCGTGATTGTGCAGGCCGATGACGTCGCCTGGATACGCGGTCGCGACAATCTCGCGGTCCGACGCCATGAAGGTCAGCGCATTCGCGATACGCACTTCCTTGCCGGTGCGTGTATGCAGCATTTTCATACCGGCCTCGTAGTGGCCCGAGCATACGCGCAAGAACGCGACGCGGTCGCGATGCATCGGATCCATGTTCGCCTGGATCTTGAACACGAAGCCGCTGAGTGCGTCTTCCTCCGGCTGCACCGTGCGCGTCGTCGTCGCGCGCGGTTGCGGCGACGGCGCGTGTTCGACGAAGAAGTCCAGCAGCGGCTGCACGCCGAAGTTGTTGACCGCCGAGCCGAAGAACACCGGTGTCTGCCGCCCGGCCAGATAGGCGTCGAGATCGAACGGATGCGACGCACCCTGGACGAGTTCCAGCTCGTCGCGCAGTTCCGCCAGCATGCCGTCGCCGAGGCGTTTGGCCAGAGCCGGATCGCCCAGTCCCTTGAAGATCGTCGAGTCCTGCCGCGTGAAATTGCGGCCGGGTTCGTACACGTGCACTTCGTCGAGCAGCAGATGATAGACGCCCTTCAGACGCGAACCCATGCCGATAGGCCAGGTGATCGGCGCGCACGGGATCTGCAGTACGGATTCGACCTCGTCGAGCAGTTCGATCGGCGCGCGGCCTTCGCGGTCGAGCTTGTTGATGAAGGTCATGATCGGCGTATCGCGCAGGCGGCACACGTCCATCAGCTTGATCGTGCGCTCCTCGACGCCCTTGGCGCAGTCGATCACCATCAGCGCGGAGTCGACCGCGGTGAGCACGCGATAGGTGTCTTCGGAAAAGTCCGCGTGGCCTGGCGTATCGAGCAGATTGACGACGTGTTCGGCGTACGGGAATTGCATCACGGACGAGGTGACCGAGATGCCGCGCTCCTTCTCCAGCGCCATCCAGTCCGAGGTCGCATGGCGCGCGGCTTTGCGCGATTTCACCGAGCCGGCCATCTGGATCGCGCCGCCGAACAGCAGCAGCTTCTCGGTCAGCGTGGTCTTGCCCGCGTCGGGGTGCGAAATGATCGCGAAGGTGCGCCGGCGGTGCGCCTCGCTGACGGTGTCGGTCATGGCTCGGATCGAAAGTCGGCGGCGCCGGGGCACCGCGAAGGGCGCGCATTGTACGGAATGCGGCCGCCGTACGCTTGCGCAGGTCCGCAGCGCGATGATGTCCGTTAGTGTCGGATCGGCGTCCTAGGGGCGCGCCGGCGTGGCGGTTACGCTCAAATCAGGAGTCGAACGATGAACAAGGCGCCCATCCGTGTCGGTGTACTCGGTTTCGACGGCATCAACGGACTTGATCTGATCGGCCCGCTGGAAGCGTTCGCGCATGCGGCCTACCTCGATGCGGCCGATGCCGCCGGCCAGTCGTACGAAGTGAGCGTGATCGGCATGACCAGGAAAAGTTTCACGAGCGAATCCGGTATGCGGTTCGTGCCGCACTACAGCCTCACCAACGCGCCAGAACTTGACACCCTGGTCATTCCCGGCGGCGCCGGATTGCGTGACGCAGCAACGACGCGCAAGGTCGCGGCCTGGGTGGCCGCGCGCGCGCCGCGCTTGCGCCGTATCGCGTCGGTCTGCACCGGCATCTATGGATTTGCGCCGACCGGACTGCTGGACGGGCGCAGGGTGGCAACGCATTGGCGTTTTGCGGACGCGGTCGCGCAGCGCTTCCCCCAGCTGCACGTCGATGGCGCCGCGATCTTCATCAAGGACGGCCCCTACTACACATCCGGAGGCGTGACGGCCGGCATCGATCTGGCGCTGGCCTTGATCGAGGAGGATCTCGGGCCCGGTGCGGCGCTCGCGGTCGCGCGCGAACTGCTGGTCTATGTGAAGCGTCCGGGCGGACAGGAACAGTATTCCGAGCCCTTGCGCTTCCAGGCCCGCGCCGCCGACCGCTACGCCGACCTGGTGGCCTGGATCGGCGCGCATCTCGATCGCGATCTGTCCGTGTCCACACTGGCGGCGCGCGCGCACTTGAGTCCACGCCAGTTCGCGCGCCGCTTCGCGGCCGCGCTCGGCTGCACGCCGGCCGACTACGTCGAAGGCGTGCGTCTCGGCGAGGCGCGCAATCGGCTCGCCGATGCGGACAGCGCGATCGAGCAGATTGCGCGCTCGGTCGGCTTCAACAGCGCCGACGCATTCCGGCGCGCGTTCGAACGCCGCTTCGGCATCGGCCCGAGCGTGTACCGCGAGCGCTTCGGATTGGCGGCGCCGCGAGCGAATTCCCGATCCTCTTCATTGGAGACTCCCGAATGAAAATTTCCATGAACGTCCTTGCTTTCGCCCTTGCCGCCAACGCAGGAACGCCGGTTGCCGAACCCCCGGCATCGTCCGCGCAGGCGCCGCAATACGAGGCCGACGGCCGTCTGCAGCTGCCGGCGGACTATCGCGAATGGGTCTATCTCAGTTCCGGACTCGACATGAGCTACCGCGAGCGTGCCGGCATGACGGATCACTCGATGTTCGACAATGTCTTCGTCGATCGCGCCGCGTATCGCGATTTCGTGGCGACGGGCTCATGGCCCGATCCGACGGTCCTGGTGATGGAAGTGCGCGGTGCCACCAGCAAGGGCTCGATCAACAAGACCGGCAAGTTCCAGACCGCAGACTTGATGGGCATGGAAGTGCACGTCAAGGATACGCGCCGCTTCGAAGGCGGCTGGGCCTTCTTCGTGTTCGACGGTGCGCAGCTCGCCGCAGCGCTGCCGCAGGCGGCCGAATGCTATGCCTGTCATCGCCAGCACGGCGCCGTCGATACGACCTTCGTGCAGTTCTATCCGACTTTGCTCGGTATCGCCGAGGGGCATCAGACCTTGAGCAAGACGTATCGCGAGGAATCGGCCAAAAGCGGAGAGCCTGTCCGCGAAACCACTGCGAACGCTGCCCGCTGAGGGGTCATCTCGGCCGGATCCAGTGATGGAATAAAAGGACGTCTATACAACTAGACGGCTATACGGCTATTGACGGCATGAGGACATGCCGCTAGAGTCGCTCCACTGCTCATCAAGACCGGCTGAGGGACAGGCCCTTTGAAGCCGGGGCAACCAGCGGGATTTACGTCTCGTCACGGTGCCAACTCCCGCGGGGACGCGCTTTTGCGCGATCCGCCGAGAGATGAGTTGCAAGGTTTCCCGGCGCCTCGGCGCCGCGTGGCTTCGCAACGCGTTTCCGGTTCCCGCGGCCCGATGGGCATCACGGAGAGCCGCGATGACGTTTCAGACCGACAGCCTCGTCTTCGACATCGAACGCCACGCCGCAGTGTTCGATGTCGCGCATGACCAACCAGCGGGCACTGCCACCGGAAGCGGGGAACGCACGATTCGCTTGACGCCGAGGCACGCCGACGGCGCGCGCGACGTGCGCGTGCGTTGGGCGCTGCATGGCGCACCGAACGCTCCGGTCGTGATCGTGCAGGGTGGTATCTCGGCCGATCGTCATGCCGTGGCGAGCGGGGACGGCGCGGGCTGGTGGGACGCAATCGTCGGACCCGGGCGCGCAATCGACACGACGCGGTTTCGCGTATTTTCCATCGACTGGATCGAACGGGCCGATCTCGGCGAGGCGCGCGCGGTCGGCAGCGAGGACCAGGCCGATGCGATCGCCGTGCTGCTCGGCGCGCTGGGCATCTCAGGTGCGCGCGCCTTCGTCGGCGCATCCTACGGCGCGATGGTCGGCATCGCGTTTGCGGCACGCCATCCGCAGCGCCTGCAGCAGCTCGTGGCGATCGCCGGCGCGCATCGTGCGCATCCACTCAGCGTCGCCGTGCGCAACATCCAGCGCGAAGTCGTTCGCCTCGGCGAGCGCCTCGGCGATCCGGCCGCCGGGCTCGATCTCGCGCGCCGCCTCGCGATGACTACGTATCGAGGCGAGCGTGAGTTTGCCGAGCGCTGCGCGGGAGCGCCGACGTTCGAGGACGGCCGCTTCCGTTTTGCGGAGGAAGGCTGGCTGCAGGCGGCCGGCGCGAGCTTCGTCAAGCGCTTCAGCGCCCAACGTTACCTGGCGCTGTCCGAATCGATCGATCTGCATCGAATCGAGCCGGCTGATGTCCGTGTGCCGACCACCCTGATCGGCATCGCCTCGGATCGCGTCGTACCGCTGGCGGACCTGTGTGAGCTGCAGCGCGGTTGCGGCGTTGCGGCGACCTTGCACGTGATCGATTCGCGCTACGGTCACGACGCGTTCCTGAAGGAGGACGCGCAGATTGGCGCCCTGTTGCAGGAAGCCCTCGACGGAACATGCCTCAGTGGAGCGGGAGTCTGAAATGAGTTCAACGTCCTGTACGCGCGCCGTGCGCGCCGGCATCGAGTCGGACACGCAGCACGGCGCGGTCGTGCCCCCGCTGCACCTGAGCACCAACTACAGCTTCGAAGGCTTCGGCCGCAAGCGCCAGTACGACTATTCGCGCAGCGGCAATCCCACGCGCGACCAGCTCGCCGGCGCACTGGCCGATCTCGAGGAGGGCGCTGGCGCCGTCGTCACCGCGAGCGGCATGGCCGCGGTCGCATTGGTGCTGGAGCTGGTGCCGCCCGGTGGCGTCGTGCTGGCCGCACACGATTGCTACGGCGGCACCTGGCGCCTGCTCGATGCATGGGCGAAGAAAGGCCGCTTCCGCGTCGTTTTCACCGACCTGACCGATCCGGCCAGGCTCGCTGAGGGACTCGCGCACAAACCCGACCTGATCTGGGTCGAGACGCCGTCGAATCCATTGTTGCGTATCACCGACGTACGCCATGTCGCACAGGCGGCGCGCGCGGTCGGCGCGCGCTGCGTCGTCGACAACACGTTCCTGTCGCCGGCGTTGCAGCGTCCGCTGACACTCGGCGCCGACATCGTCGTGCACTCGACCACGAAGTACATCAACGGTCACAGCGATGTCGTCGGCGGCGCCGTCGTCGCCAAGGACAAGGACACCGCCGCGCAACTGGTCTGGTGGGCGAATTGCCTCGGCCTCACCGGCGCGCCCTTCGACAGCTTCCTGACCCTGCGCGGCCTGCGCACGCTCGGGCCGCGTCTGCGCGCGCACGGCGAAAACGCCGAACGTGTGGCCGCCTTGCTGGAAGCGCATCCAGCGGTCACACGCGTGTATTGGCCAGGTCTCGAGACGCATCCCGGCCACGCGCTCGCCGCGCGCCAGCAGGATGGATTCGGCGCGATGCTGAGCTTCGAACTCGATGGCGGCCTCGATGCGATCGAAGCCTTTGTCGATGGCCTGCAGTATTTCTCGCTGGCCGAATCGCTCGGTGGCGTCGAAAGCCTGATCGCTCATCCGGCGACGATGACGCACGCGTCGATGGCGCCCGAGGCGCGTCGCAGGGCCGGCATCAGCGATGCCTTGCTGCGCGTGTCGGTCGGCATCGAGGATGGCGCCGACCTGTGCGCCGACCTCGCGGCGGCGCTGGCGCGCGCCTCTGCATTCAAACCTTCGCGCAAGGTGCGCGCGTGAGCGCGGCGCCAAGACTTGCGGCGCGCACGAACGACACAGCAATGGTCCTGCTCGGCACCGGCGTCGTCGGCGCAGCCTTGCTGCAGCTATTGACGACGCCCGCCGCGACGGGCCTCTACCTGGTCGGTGCAGCGAACTCACGCCGACAGATCGCCAACGCGCGTGGTCTGGTGCCGGCGCAGGTAAGCGCGGCCTTGGCGTCGTCGACGCTGACGCGTGATGATGCGGCGTTGCTCGCAGCGTTGGATGCGAGCGGCGCCTCGCGCCGTGTCATCGTCGATGCGACGGCAGCCGCGACCGAAGCCGAGCGACATGCGCACTGGCTCGCGGCCGGCTATCACGTCGTCAGTGCAAACAAGGCCGCGGCCGGCGAGGCGCTGGCCGCCTGGTCCGAACTGACGCGCGCGAGCGCACGCGGCAACGTCGAATACGGCGACGCGGCGACGGTCGGTGCCGGCTTGCCGGTGCTGTCGACGCTGCGCCGTCTGCGCGAGTGCGGCGATCGTCTGCTTGCGCTCGACGGCGTGTTCTCCGGCTCGCTGTCATGGTTGTTCAATCACTTCGATGGCAGCCGGCCGTTCTCGGCCCTGCTGCGCGAAGCGCGCGCGTTCGGCTACACCGAACCCGACCCACGCGTCGATCTCGGCGGCGCCGACGTCGCGCGCGAGCTGCTGATCCTCGCGCGCACGGCCGGTCATGCGATCGACGCGAGCGAGGTCGAGGTCGACAGCCTGGTGCCTGCGACATTGCGCGGGGTCGAGGTCGGCGAGTTCCTGATTCGCGCTGGCGAACTCGATGCCGCGATCGAGAATCGTCGCGCACAGGCTGCGCAAAACGGCCATGTATTGCGTTTCCTGGCCCGCCTCGACGAACACGGCCGTGCGCGCGTCGGCTTGACCGAGGTCGCCACCACGCATCCCGCCGCACGGCTTGCCGGCACCGACAACCTGTTTGCCTTGACCACGCAGCGCTATCGCGCGCAACCGCTGGTGATCCAGGGCCCCGGTGCCGGCCCCGAGGTCACCGCGCAGGCGCTGTTGGGCGACGTGTTGGCACTGCGCTCGCTGGCGATGAGCGCAGCGTAGGATCTCCGGCGGCGGCGAAAGGGTTGCCCTTCGCGCCGACCTCACTGCCGGCGAATTTCGATATCGCCGCTGAAGGTTTCGATCTTGACCTGACCGGAACCATCGCCGTTGCTCGCTTCGAGGCTGCTGCCGGGGCCGTGTTCGGGTTGCTTCACCGCGCCGAAGTCGCTGCGGATCGTGCCGCTGAAGCTCGATGCGCGCAATCGCGTGGACGCGTCGGCGGGCAGATACAGATGCACGTCGCCGCTCATCGTTTCGACTTCGACGCGCGCGCCGGATTCCGGTTTGCCGCCGCGCAAGTTCACGTCGCCGGAAACGGTGCCTGCATTGACCTCGCGGTAAGCGGTGTTGTCGGCATCGATGTCGCCGGAAACCGTCTCGAACTTGATCTGGCCGCCGAGGCCGCGTGCGCGGATGTTGCCGGACACGGTTTCCACGTGCGCGCGCGTCGCCTGTCCGGACAGGTCGATATTTCCGCTGACGCTGTCGATCTCGACTTCCTTGGCGCCGCTGTCGAGGCGAAGCTTGCCGCTGACGCTGTCGACGTTGAGCGAGCGACCGGCGACGCCGCTCAAGCTGACATCTGCACTGACGACTTCGATCTTCATCTCCGCAGTCCTCGGTACCTTGAGGTCGAGTTCGGTATCGCCCATGCGCGAGTCGGCGCCCCAGCTGAACCAGCCCTGCTTGTCCGGCGTTTCCACCTTGATCGTCAGATGATCGGCGCCGCCTTCGACGCTGAGCGCCTTGGCGCCGTCGCCGAGTGTGCCGCTGATCGAGACTTCGGATTTGTCCCAGGCGCTGACGCTGACGGAGCCTTTGACGTTGGAGACGTCGATGCGTACTTCGGCATTCACCGCGCGCGTCTCATTGATCGGCGTGCCGGCGGATGCGCTGGCGCAGGCCAGAGCCAGCAGGGAGATCGAAAGCGGGGCGTGACGGTTCATTGAGCGGGCTCCAGACATCAACCGGCGTTTGCGCCGTAGTGATCGAGTTTCATGCGCCGCGCATTCGTGCGGTTCAACAGGCTGACCAGGAATACCGCGTCGGGCCGCTGATCGAGCGCCTGCTGCAATTCGGCATGTGCGGCGTCGAGCACGACCGCCGCGCCGACCAGACGCGGATCGCCGCCGGGTGCACGGCCGAAGGCCTGCGCATCGCTGGGCGACACGTGCCCGGACGCCAGTCGGCCGACGTCGGCGCCGGCCCTATCGGCCGAAGAGGTGGGTTGGCGCATTCCCAGCACGAGACTGCCGGTGACGACTGCCAGCAGCAGGGCGGCTGCAGCGGCCAGCGACCACCCATTCCCGCGCCGGTTCCGGGTCGGTACTGCTTGCGCAGCGATGCGTGTGGCAATGCCGGCCCACAGATCGCCCTGCGGTTCGCGCGGCGCGTTCATCTCGCGCAGTCGACGTTGGATCTCGAAATCTGTCATGTTGGATGTCTCCTTGCGATCGTCCTGATCGCGAAAACCAGAGCGGCCGTCCTGGCCGCACTTCTCAATAAAATTAATCGAGCATTTTGCGCAGCAGGCCGCGCGCACGATGCAATTGTGCTTTCGAGGAACCGACCGCCATGCCGAGTTCGCGGCCGATCTCCTCGTGTTTCCAGCCTTCGACATCGTGCAGCACGAGCACAGCGCGTGCGCGCGGCGGCAGTTTCGCGACCGCTTGCTCCAGATCGGCGCGCTCGCCGGCGCAGAACGGAGTGAAGGGTTCGCTGGCCGCTTCGAGCACTTCGCTTTCGACCGCATCTTCCGGATCGCGCGCACGCAAGTCCATCAGCGCGACATTGACTGCAAGACGATGCAGCCAGGTCGTGAAGGCGCTCTCGAAGCGGAAGCTGCTCAGTTTCTGCCAGGCCCGCACGAACGCTTCCTGCGTCAGCTCCTGTGCGCGCGCTTCATTCATGCCGCTGAGCCGCCACACGGCGCCGTGCACGCGACCGGCGTGGCGCCGGTAGAGTGCTTCGAACGCGCGCATGTCGCCGGCGGCAGCGCGTTTGACGAGTTCGGCGTCAGCTGGCTGTGACACGGCCACTTCGGTGCGTGGCGATTCGCTCATCGGCAGGGGCATGGCAAGGCAGGCGCTCATCTTGCCAGCTTGGATGCGAAAGGGCTGCGCAGGGTTTAATGGCCTGCGCCCCGGCGGGGAGTTTGCAATGACTCGTCGCGGCTAACGCCGGCCGCGTCGGATCGAAGGGGCTGGATGAACCGCATCACCGTCGGGCAACGCCGCGGACATCGGCCCGAAAAAATGCAGGCGCGGGTACCCCTATCCAGCGGCTGCAGCCCTGCGTACCGGCACGGCTTCACGCGCCAGCGCTTCCGCAACACGCCGCTGCTCGCCATGCAGCACATCGGGCATGCGGATGCCGAATGAATCCAGGTAGCGGCCGATATCGTCGACTTCGGCGCGCCAAGCCGCCGCATCGACTTCCAGCAAGGTATCGATCGCTCGTTCGCTGATGTCGAGCGCCGCCAGATTCAGATCGCGCCTGCGCGGCAGCAAGCCGATCGGCGTCTCGTTGGCGTGCGCCTTACCCTGGCAGCGTTCGATGATCCATTCGAGTACACGCAGGTTCTCGCCGTAGCCTGGCCAGAGGAACTTGCCGTCGGCGCCCTTGCGGAACCAGTTCACATGAAAGATCTTCGGCAAGATTGCGCCAGGCCGGTCAAACGACAGCCAGTGCGCGAAATAGTCGGCGTAGTTGTAGCCGCAGAAAGGCTTCATCGCCATCGAGTCGCGGCGCAGCACGCCGACGGCACCGGTGGCCGCCGCCGTTGTTTCCGAACCCATCGCCGCACCGACGAGAACGCCGTGCCGCCAGTCGCGTGCCTCGAAGACCAGCGGAACCAGCGAAGGACGACGACCGCCGAAAATGATGGCGGAGAGCGGAACCCCCTGCGCATCCTCGGCATGCGCCGACCAGCTCGGGCACTGCTGCGCGGATACGGTGAAACGCGAATTGGGATGTGCGGCCGGCCCGTTCGCCGGGTCATAGGGACGACCCTGCCAGTCGGTCACCGGCGTGCCGGGCAGCCCCTCCCACCACGGCTGGTTGTCCGCGGTCAGCGCGACGTTCGTGTAGATCGTGTCGTGCTGGATCGTCGCCAGCGCGTTCGGATTGGTCTGCTCGCTGGTGCCGGGGGCGACGCCGAAATAGCCGGCTTCCGGATTGATCGCATAGAGGCGGCCATCGGCGCCCGGATTCATCCAGCAGATGTCGTCGCCGACCGTCCACACTTTCCAGCCCTCCTTGCGGTAGCCTTCCGGCGGAATCAGCATGGCCAGATTCGTCTTGCCGCAAGCGGAAGGGAACGCCGCCGCGATGTAATGCGTTTCGCCCTGCGGATTTTCCACGCCGACGATCAGCATGTGCTCGGCCAACCAGCCTTCTTCGAGTGCCTGCCAGCTCGCAATGCGCAGTGCATGGCACTTCTTGCCGAGCAGCGCGTTGCCGCCGTAGCCGGAGCCGATCGATTTGATCGACAGCTCTTGCGGGAAATGCATGATGAAGCGCTTGTCCGGGTCGAGTTCGCCGACCGAGTGCAGGCCTTTGACGAAGCGGCCTTCCGCCTCGATGCGGGCGAGTGCCTGTGTACCCATGCGCGTCATCAGCGCCATGTTGGCGACGACGTACGGCGAGTCGGTGATCTCGACGCCGCAGCGTGCGATCGGTGAATCGATCGGGCCCATGCAGTAGGGAATCACATACAGCGTGCGGCCTTTCATGCAGCCTTTGAACAAGGCATCGATTTTAGCGTGCGCTTCGGCAGGCGCCATCCAGTGATTGTTCGGACCCGCGTCGTCCTTGTTCGAGGTGCACACGAAGGTCAAATGTTCGACGCGCGCGACATCGGACGGATGCGAGCGGTGCAACCAGCAGTTCGGATGCGTCTGCGCGTTCAGCGCGATCAGCGTGCCGTCTTGCTGCATCTGCTCGATCAGGGCGCGCTGTTCGGTTTCGGAGCCGTCGCACCAATGAATATGGTCCGGTTGCGTGAGTCGTGCGACATCGTCGACCCAGCGGTTCAGTGCGTCGAGTTGGCTGGCCATGGCGGGAGGCGCACAAGCGCCCGTTGAAAAAGGATGAATGGACGTTAGCCTCGCCCCGCGGCCATTGCAAGGCGGAATGCGGCAACCGGTGGGCAATGGTTTGGAGCGCGTCCTCGACGAGTGGTGAGCGCCGGCTGCCGCGGCTGTGCAGGTCAGGCTTGCCGCTTGCCAGCGCGTGGGCGGAGACGTCAGCGATGGGCCGTACTGGCCCGAGCGGGCTTCTCAGCGCGGGATCAGGATCTCGATGAAGTCGCGGATGTACGCTTCGAACTCATCATGATTCATGCGTGGCTGGCCGATCTGGGCGAGCTGGATGAAGCCGACATAGGCCGAGTAGGCGAGGCGCGCGCGATTGGCCGCAGTGACGGTGTCGAAACCGGCCTGACGGAACGCTTCGGTGACGAAGTCGAGGCGGCGCTGCGAGACACGCTCGATGACGGGCCGGATCAGCGGCTGGTCAATCGCCTTGATCAGCGCCGCAAACACCGCATGCGAGGGACGCTTGTGGCTGACCTGGCGCACCAGTTCGCGGATGCGCTCGCGCGGGTCGGCGACCGTCTCGATCGGCGCCAGCACTTCATGCTCGTCACTGCGCTCCCAGCGCTCCAATGCCGCCTGCAGCAATGCTTCGCGCGTCGCGAAATGCCAGTAGAAGCTGCCTTTGGTTACGCCGAGTCGGCGCGCCAGCGATTCCACCGCGACGGCGCCGAGGCCGCCCTCGGCCAGGCTCGCCAAGGCTGCCTCTTCCCAATCGGCGGCGCTGAGACGGCTTTTCGGCTCGATCTTGCTGAGGGCGACAGTCATCGCCCTAGTCTGCCCGATGGCCGGCTGGCTGGGAATATTCTGTGAAAAATTTACAATTGCTTCAATCATCTGCAATCCATACGCTAGCGTATTGATTTTGTCGCGAACGCTCTCCATACTTCATGGTATGGCCTGTCTGGAAGCCGCACAGCTGAAATCGTCGAACAGTCGTCTGCAGCGAGCGGGCGCCGTCGAGTTGGCGACCTCGCACTGGCCTGGTGGGCGTCGCGGCGTCGTATTTGCGCATGGCTTCGGGCAGACCCGGCAGGCTTGGGCGACCAGCGCATCGAAGCTCGCCGACGCAGGCTTTGCCTGCACTACATTCGACGCGCGCGGGCATGGCGACAGCAGCTGGCGTGGCGACGAGCCGTACCGCTTCGAGACGATGGCCGACGATCTAAGCGCAGTGGCGGCAACTGTTGGGCTCTCGCCCGTATTGGTCGGCGCCTCGATGGGCGGCCTGCTCGGTCTCGCGCTCCAGGGCCAGCCGCAGCCGCCTTTCGCTGCGTTGATCCTGGTCGACGTGACGCCGCGCTGGGAAACGCGCGGCGTCGAACGCATCCTCGGCTTCATGGCGGCGCATCCGGACGGATTTGCATCGCTGCAGCAGGCCAGCGACACGATCGCGGCGTATCTGCCGCACCGACGCGAACCCAAATCACCCGGACGCCTGCGCACTCTGCTGATCGACCATGGCGACGGCCGCCTGCGCTGGCACTGGGACCCGCGTCTGCTGGTCGATCTCAGGCCGGACATTGAACGCCAGCAGCCGCAGCTGATCGAAGCCGTCGCCCGCATCCGCACGCCGATGCTGCTGGTCAGCGGCGCCGACAGCGACATCGTCTCGCGGGAGACTATCGATGAATTTCTCTCACTGGCGCCGCAAGCACGCCATGTCGTCGTGCCGAAGGCGACGCACATGGTCGTCGGCGACGACAATGCCGCATTCACCCAGCACGTACTAGAGTTTCTGGAATCGCTCGAAGGCGAGGAGTCCTGATATGAGTTCCATCGTTCCGCTGTTGGCCGGCATCCTGCTGTCACTGGCTGCCGCGTATTTCCGTTTCGGTCTGCGGCCATGGAGCATTGCGACGCCCGTCGCGATCGTCGCGGCTGGCTGGTTGGCGTCGTCGTCGACGCTGGCGATTGTGCTGCCGTTGCTGCTGTTCGGGTTGATTGTGCTGCCGCTGAACCTGGTCGACTTCCGGCGCAGGAAACTCAGCGCGCCGTTGCTCGCAGCGTTCCAGAAAGTCACGCCGCAATTGTCCGACACCGAGCAGGTCGCGCTCGAGGCTGGCACCGTCGGCTTCGAAGGCGAGCTGTTCAGCGGCAAGCCGGACTGGTCGAAATTGCTCAAGCAGCCGAAGCCCGAACTCTCGGTCGAGGAGCAGGCGTTTCTCGACGGCCCCGTCGAAGAATTGTGCGCGATGGTCAATGATTGGCAGATCACGCACGAGCTGGCCGACCTCACCCCGGAAATCTGGGATTTCCTCAAGAAGAAGAAATTCTTCGGCATGATCCTGCCGAAGGAATACGGTGGCCTCGGTTTCTCCGCGCTGGCGCATTCGGCCGTGCTGCAGAAGATCGCCGGCGTATCGACCACGCTGGTCTCGACCGTCGCGGTCCCGAACTCGCTCGGACCGGGCGAACTGCTCGTCCACTATGGAACGACCGAACAAAAGGACTATTACCTTCCGCGACTCGCCGATGGCCGTGAAGTGCCGTGCTTCGCACTGACCGGCCCGTATGCGGGTTCCGATGCGACCTCGATTCCCGACTACGGCATCGTCTGCAAAGGCGAGTGGAACGGCGCCAATGTGCTCGGTGTGCGCCTGACCTTCGACAAGCGCTACATCACGCTGGCACCGGTCGCGACGATCGTCGGTCTGGCGTTCCGCATGCATGATCCGGAGCATCTGCTGGGCGACAAGGAAGATCTCGGCATCACCTTGGCACTGCTGCCGCGCGAGACCAAGGGCCTGGAAATCGGTCGCCGCCATTTCCCATTGAACATTCCGTTCCAGAATGGCCCGGTGCGCGGCAAGGACGTATTCGTGCCATTGGCGCAACTGATCGGCGGGCCGGACATGGCCGGGCAGGGCTGGCGTATGCTGGTCGAATGTCTCTCCGTCGGCCGCGCGATTTCGTTGCCGTCGAATACGGCCGGCGGCATGCGCACCGGCGTTGCCGCGACCGGCGCGTATGCGCGTATCCGCAAGCAGTTCGGCATCGCGATCGGACGCTTCGAGGGCATCGAGGAAGCGCTCGCGCGCATCGGCGGCTACACCTATGCGGTCACGGCCCTGTCGCAGGCGACGGCCGCGGCGGTCGATCGCGGCGAGAAGCCGGCGGTGCCGTCGGCGATTGCGAAATATCATGCCACCGAGCTGGCGCGTGAACTCGTCAAGGATGCGATGGACGTGCATGGCGGCAAGGGTGTGATCCTCGGGCCGAGCAACTGGATTGGCCGCGGCTGGCAGGGCGCGCCGGTCGCGATCACGGTCGAGGGCGCGAACATCATGACGCGCAGCCTGATGATCTTCGGCCAGGGCGCGATCCGCTGCCATCCGTATGTGCTGAAGGAAATGCAGGCGACCCGCATTGCCGACTATCGCGAGAAGCTGAAAACCTTCGATGCAGCGTTGTTCGGCCACATCGGCTTCGCGATCTCGAATGCGGTGCGCAGCCTCGTGCTCGGCCTCACGTTCGCGAAGTTCGGACGCGTGCCGGGTCGCGCCTACACGAAACGCTATTACCGCAAGTTGAATCGCTATGCGGCTGCGCTCGCACTGGTGGCGGACACCTCGATGCTGGTGCTCGGTGGCAAGCTGAAGTTCAAGGAAAAGTTGTCCGCTCGCCTCGGCGACGTTCTGTCGAACCTGTACATCGCGAGCGCTATGTTGAAGCGCTACGAGGACCAGGAGCAGCCGGTCAATGACCAGCCGCTGCTCGCCTGGGCGTTTCACGATTGCATCTATCGCATGCAAATGGCCCTCGATGGCGTCCTGCGCAACTTCCCGGTGCGCCCAGTCGCATGGGTGCTGCGCGCACTGGTTTTCCCATTCGGACGTCGAGAGGTGCCGCCGTCGGATCGACTCGGACGTCGCGTGGCGGCGCTGCTTACCGCCCCGAACGAAGCGCGCACACGCTTGATCGGCGACATCTACATGACGCCGAACGCGAACAATCCGATTGGCCGCATGAATGCGCTGTTGCCGGACGTGATCGTGGCCGAGCCGGTCGAACGCAAGTTCCTCAAGGCGGCCAAGGCCGGCGAGTTGAAGGGCTACGACTACGACGCGCAGCTGGCGGATGCGGAGGCGAAGGGCGTGCTCAGCAGTGCCGAGCGCGAGCTGCTCGCGCGCATACGCAAGGCGACGTTCGAATTCATTTCGGTCGACGACTTCGATTCGGCCGACCTCGCTGCCGGTGCGCGTCACGAAGACAAGCGCGCTTTGCGCTCGGTGGCGTAGCGCGAGCGCGCGATGGCGGCGTCGGCGTTGCATCTGTTCCGGCGTCTCGGCGGTTCCACGCCGGGGCGCTGGCTGTTCTCGCGTCTGGTCTGTCGACGCGCGCCGTATTTCAATTCGATCGCGCCGACCATCGAAGTGCTCGATCCCGGCCGCTGCGTCGTGCGCATGCGCGATCGGCGCGCCGTGCGCAATCACATCGGCAGCGTGCACGCGATCGCACTGTGCAACATGGCCGAGCTTGCCGGCGGCCTCGCCACCGATGCGACGATCCCCGCTGCGATGCGCTGGATTCCGAAAGGCATGAGCGTTCGCTATCTGGCCAAGGCCCATGGTGCAATGACGGCAACCGCCATCGTCCCTGCGATTGTCGACGCGTCGGCGGCGCAGGAGTCGTGCGCGCATGTCGACGTGCGCGACGCGGTAGGTACTGTCGTGTTCGATGCCGATATCGTGATGTGGGTATCGCTGCGCAAGGCGGCTTGAGGGCAATGCTGGTTCGCTGGGCGCAGGCGCGTCGCGTGATCGTGCTAACTTCGACGCGAACTCGCATGTCGGACAACGACCATGGATACCTTTCTAGCCGCCGCACGCGAACAAGCCGAACAGGGTCTCGCCGAAGGCGGCATCCCGATCGGCTCGGTGCTCGTGCATGAAGGTCGCATCATCGGCCGCGGCCACAACCGCAGAGTGCAGCGAGGTAGCGCGATCCTGCACGCGGAGATGGATGCGCTGGAGAACGCCGGGCGTCAGTCGGCCAAGGTCTATCGCGAATGCACGCTGTACACCACGCTGTCGCCCTGCGCGATGTGCAGCGGCGCGATCGTGCTGTATGGCATCCGGCGGGTCATCGTCGGTGAGCATCGTTCGTTCCTCGGCGAGGAAGCCTGGCTGCGAAGCCACGGTGTCGCGATCGATATCGTCGACGATGCCGCATGCGTCGCGCTGATGACTGCGTTCATGCGCGATCGTCCCGAGTTGTGGAACGAGGATATCGGCCGCTAGCGGCCGAGCTCAGTCGACGATCGGCTGGCCGATCCGCCAAAGCACGCCGCTCGGATCGACGAGCGGGAAGTCGCGCATGCCCCACGGCCTGTCCTGCGGCGCTTCCACTGCGGTGCCGAAAGTCGCGGCGACGGAAGCGACGTGCCGCCACCAGTCGTCCACGCGCTCGACGAGCAGGTGCATCATGAAGTTTTCCGTGCATGTCGGTACGTGGAAATTCTGCAGCAGGAAAGCCGAGGAACCATGTCGAAAGCCGGCCAGATCCGGGCTCGACCATTCAAGCTCGAAACCGAGCGCCTCGTAGAAGCGCTTGGACAGCGCGAAGTCGCGCGCCGGAACAAACGCTTTCGCTTCGATTGAAACCAGCTTGCAGGTGCCCATTCATTCCTCTAGCAGCGCGCACGGCCGCGCGTCGTTTCAGCCGTGCAACGCCTGCGCGTGATGCAGCAGGTGGTCTTCCATGAAGGTGCTGATGAAGTAATAGCTGTGATCGTAGCCGGCATGCACGCGCAGGGTCAGCGCCTGGCCAGCCGCGCGCGCAGCGGCGTCGAGGCGCCAGTGCTGCAGCTGCGGCTCGAGGAATTTGTCGGCGTAGCCCTGGTCGACCAGGATCGTGCCGGGAAACTTGGCGCCGTCCTCGATCAGCGAGACGGCGTCGTACGGGCGCCAGGTTTTCTGATCGTCGCCGAGGTAGCGCGGCAGCGCCTTCTGGCCCCACGGCACCTGGCTCGGTGCGACGATCGGCGAGAACGCCGAGACCGAGCGATAGCGCTCGGGATTCTTCAGCGCAATGGTCAACGCGCCGTGGCCGCCCATCGAGTGACCGAAGATGCTCTCGTGATCGAGGTCGGCGTCGGCGAAGTTTGCGGCGAGCACGGCCGGCAGTTCCTTCGTCACGTAGCTGTACATGCGGAAGCGCTGCGCAAACGCCGGCGTGGTCGCGTCGAGATAAAAGCCGGCCGCCTCGCCGAATTCCCAGTCGCCGGTCGCGCCTTCGATTCCGGTATCGCGCGGGCTGGTATCCGGCGTGACCACGATTACACCGAGCTCGGCGGCAAGGCGTTGTGCGCCGGCCTTGATCACGAAGGTTTCCTCGGTACAGGTGAGGCCGGCGAGGTAGTACAGCACCGGCGCCTGCTCGCCCTTGGCGAGCGGCGGGCGATAGACGCCGAACTTCATCGTGCCGCCGGTCTCCTTCGAGGTGTGCCTGTAGAAGCCCTGCACGCCGCCGAAGCTGCGTTGTTCGGAAATCGTTTCGATGCTCATCGTGGATCCTCGAAGGCGGAGCGCCGGTTGAGCGGCGGTGAAGAAAACAGGGTTCGACGCGTCGTCGAGCGCAACGATTGTAGCGACGCCGGCTATCATTGCCGACCCGTCACAATGCCGCACGAGCCATGCCTTATACGCCGATCGTCGCCACCCTCGGTTACGTGCTGTCGCCGGATCGCCGCCGCGTGCTGATGATCCATCGCAATGCTCGAGCTGACGACCAGCATCTGGGCAAGTACAACGGCCTCGGTGGCAAGCTCGATCCGCACGAGGATGTGCTCGCCGGCATGCGCCGCGAGATCGTCGAGGAAGCCGCCATCGACTGCACCGAGCTCGCCTTGCGCGGCACCATCAGCTGGCCCGGGTTCGGCAAGCAGGGCGAGGACTGGCTCGGCTTCGTGTTCCTGATCACGCGCTTCGAAGGCGCGCCGCTCGAACGCAATCCGGAAGGCACGCTGGAATGGATCGATCTGGATCGAGTGTTCGACCTGCCGATGTGGGAAGGCGACCGCCAGTTCCTGCCGCTGGTGTTCGACGCCGACCCGCGCCCGTTCCATGGCGTGATGCCGTATCGCGACGGACGCATGCAGTCGTGGAGTTATTCGCGGATTTAGGTGTAGGTGGGATGGCCGCGGGCGGAGAATGAGGGCGTATCCAATTTTTTCGTACGTCATCCCCGCAAAAGTGGGAATCCAGCTTTGCGACGATTGCGGAAGCCTACGGATCGACCCGCTTCGCTGTCGCAAAGCGCTATCGCTTTCGCGAAAATGACGGCGAAGAATGGTTGCGACGTCGGAACTGGAAACTGGAAACGAGGTGCACGACCGAGTCGGCCGCGCTACTTCGTCGGCGCAACCGCCCCGCCATCCTCCACCGTGCGCGCCGCGCGCCAGCCGACCCAGCTGGAGCCGGCCGCGGCGAGCATCGCCAGCGCGGCAAAACCGGGCAGCGCCATGCCGACACCGCGCAACAGATTGAAGCCACTGGTGATGACGAGATCGCCGAAACGCCACACCGCCGTGTCGATGAAGTTCTTGGTCTTGTAACGCGTTTCCGCGTCGACGCGCGTGTACAGGCTGTCGAAAGCCGGTTTGAACACGCCATAGGCGCTTGCTCGCGTGATCACCACGGCCACCGCGATCCAGGGACCACCCACCACGATCAGCCCGGCCAGCATCAGCGCCTTGACCACCCCGTCGAGCGCAAGCGCGGGTGCCGGACCGAACCGAACCATCAGCGCGCGCGTCAGACCGAGCTGCAGCGCCATCTGCAGCACGTTCGTGTACAGATCGATGCTGGCGGCGAAATTCGTGCGCGCCTCGGGCGTGTGGTACGTGGCGCCGCTGTAGTCGGCGAGCAGCGCATAGATGACCGTGCCGACCGCGTCGCCGAGTAACATCAGCAGCGCGAAGCGCCGCATCAGCGGCGACTTGATAGTCTCGATCGCGCCGGCCAGGACGCCGCCGCCGATCACGCGCTCGTCGCGCCGCTCGTCGCCGACCATCGGATGCCGCAGCGACCAGCGCGACAGCGCGAGAATGCACACGATCGACAAACCGAGCAGCAGCGCCGAGACCACCAGCAAGCCCGATACGCCGACCACGAAGACGAGAGACTTGGTCAGCGCTGGGCCTGCAATCGCGCCTGCGGCGCCGCCCATCGCGATGATCGGAAACAAGCGGTGTGCCTGCTCGGCATCGAACAGATCGGCCATGAAGCTCCAGAACACCGACACCACGAACAGGTTGAATACGCTGCCCCAGACGAAGAACGCCGTGCCGAGCAGGCGCGCGTCGATCGAATCCTGCATGCGGAACAGCGGAACGAACGCGAACATGACGAGGATGCAGACGACATACACGATCGGCACGAAACGGCGGCGCGGAAAGCGTGCGACCAGCGAGCCGAACAGTGGCGCCAGCGCCAGCGTCACGGCGAACGTTGCAGCGTAGAAGATCGGCAGCGCTGCCGAGCCCACCGCGGCGGAAAGCTGGTCGCGCACGGGCCGGATCACGTAGTAGGCGGCCAGCACGCAGAAGAAGTACACGAACGAGACGCCGACGGCGAACCATTCGTGACGCTGGATGGCGGGACGAGTCGGCACGCGCGAGGTACGTTAGGGAGGGCGCCGAAGCCTACCACGCGTGCGCAACGCTGCCGGTGTCACGGCATAATCGCGCCATGTCGGCCCAGCTCTCGGCGATCCATCTCTTTCCGATCAAGTCCTGCGCACCGTTGGCGCTCGAGTGCGCTCGCGTCGAGGCGCGCGGTCTCGCCGGCGACCGCCGCTGGATGGTCATCGACGCGAACGACAAGTTCGTGACCGGACGCCAGCAACCGCGCCTGACGCTGCTGCGCGCCGTGCCCGAAGGGGACGGGCTTTCCGTGAGCGCGCCCGACGTCGCGCCGTTGCGCGTACAAGCTCCGCAGGATGATGAGCGAGTCGCCACCGAGGTCTGGGGCAGTGCGGTGCATCCGCGCGTGGCGTGTGCCGCCGCGAATGCCTGGTTCAGTGCACACCTGGGGGTGCCGGCGCGTCTGGTCTACATGGATGACGCTTGCCTGCGCGCGGTCGACACCGACTACGCGGCACCCGGCGACGTCGTCAGTTTCGCCGACGGCTTTCCGCTGCTGTTGGTCTCGCAAGCTGCGCTCGATGCCTTGAACGCGAAGCTTGCGCAGCCGGTACCGATGCTGCGCTTCCGTCCGAACCTGGTGGTCGCGAACACCGCAGCGCATGCCGAGGACGGCTGGAAGCGCATCCGCATCGGTGCCGTCGAATTCGATGTCGTCAAGCCGTGCACGCGCTGCGTCTTCACGACCGTCGATTTCGAACGCGGCGAATTTGATCCTTCAGGCGAACCTCTGCGCACCTTGCTGAGCTACCGGCGCAGCCCGAGTGGCGTCACGTTCGGACAGAACCTGATTGCGCGCGGGCTCGGCAGCGTGCTCGTCGGCGACGCGGTCGAGGTTCTGGAGTGATGGCTCTAGCGCGTGCCCCTACGCTGCGGCGATGAGCGCTGCCGCAACATCCCAGACCTACGACTATCTCATCGTCGGCGCCGGCTCGGCGGGCTGCGTGCTGGCAAACCGACTCAGCGCAAACCCGGCCCATCGCGTGCTGCTGCTCGAAGCCGGCGGGCGCGACTGGCATCCGTTCATCCATATGCCGGCCGGACTTGCCAAGCTGGTCAACAATCGGCGCGTCAACTGGAATTACGAGACCGAACCGGAGCCGAACCTCGACGGCCGTCGCCTCTGGTGGCCGCGCGGCAAGGTGCTCGGCGGCTCCAGTTCGATCAATGCGATGTGCTACACGCGCGGCGCCGCGGCCGACTACGACGAGTGGGCACAGCACAGCGGCGATCCGCGCTGGAACTGGACCAACGTATTGCCGGTGTTCCGTCGCGGTGAAGCCAATACACGCGGAGCGGACGCGTTCCACGGTGCAGACGGACCGCTCGCGGTCGCCGACCTGCGCTATCGCAATGTGTTGTCGCTGGCGTTTGTCGATGCCGCCGCCGCCGCGGGCTACCCACGCAACGCCGATTTCAACGGTGCCGCGCAGGCCGGCTTCGGCGACTACCAGGTCACGCAGAAGAATGGCGCGCGCTGCTCGGCGGCGGTTGCCTATCTGAATCCAGCGCGCGCGCGACCGAACTTGCGTATCGAGACCGGCGCACTCACCACGCGCGTCCTGCTCGATGGCGCTCGTGCGGTCGGCGTCGAGATCCAGCGACATGGACGGCGCGAGCGCATCGAGGCCGGTTGCGTGATCCTCGCCGGCGGTGCCATCAATTCGCCGCAGCTGTTGATGCTGTCCGGCATCGGTCCGGCCGATCATCTGCGCGAGCACGGCATCGCGATCGCACAGGACCTGCGCGGCGTCGGCGCGAACCTGCAGGATCATCTGGATATCTGCACGCTGGTGCGTTCGACGCGGCCGGTCAGCTACGACAAGATCAACGATGTCGCTGTCGCGCTGCAGTTCCTGTTCAAGCGCAGTGGTATCGGCACGTCGAACATCGCCGAAGCCGGCGGCTTCGTGCGTTCGCGCCATGCGACGGACGCGCGCTGCGACTTGCAATTCCATTTCGTGCCGGCTCTGCTCGACCAGCACGGCCGCCATCGGCTGGATGGATTTGGCTACACGCTGCACGCCTGCGCGCTGCGCCCAACAAGTCGCGGCACGATCCGGCTGCGCTCGAGCGATCCGGCGGCTGCGGCGGCCATCCGTCCGAACTATCTGGGCGATGCCGAGGGCCACGATCTCAAGCTGATGCTCGAAGGTGCGCGGCTGTCGCGTGAGATATTCGCACAGGCGCCATTCGCGCCGTATCGCGGCGAGGAAATCTTTCCGGGTGCCGACGTCACGGGCGAAACCGAACTCGTCGCGTTCGTACGGCGCAAGGCGGAGACGATTTATCATCCCGTCGGCAGCTGCCGCATGGGCAGCAATGACGACGCTGTCGTCGACAGCGAGCTGCGCGTGCGCGGCATCGACAACCTGCGCGTCGTCGACGCCTCGATCATGCCGAGCCTGATCGGCGGCAACACGAATGCGCCGACGATGATGATCGCCGAGCGCGCTTCCGAGCTGCTGCTCGGCGCGTAACAGTTTTTCGGATTTGTCGCCGCCGCGCGCTGCTAGACTCGTGGCGGGGCAAACAGGGGAGCTGCCGCGCGTCGCGTGGCGCCAGCGGAATGGAAAAACGCGTCGCAGTGCCTTCGCAGCAGCCACCACCGTTGCCGCCGCCGTTGCCGGCGCGTGCCGCAGCGGTCGAACAGCCATTCGAATTCAACGGCGATGCGAGAGAGTATTTCCGCATCTGGGTGGTCAATCTCGCGCTCGGCATCGTTACGCTCGGTCTCTATTCGGCTTGGGCGAAGGTGCGCAGCGAGCGCTATTTCTACGGCAACACGCGCGTTGCCGGCGTGCCGTTCGAATACCTGGCCAAGCCGTGGCCGATCCTCAAGGGACGACTGATCGCGTTCGCGCTGTTCGGTGGCTACGTGCTGGCCGGACAATTCAGCCTCAAGCTGCAGCTCGCACTGGCCGGCGCGATTGCGTTGCTGACGCCGTGGCTGCTGGTTCGTGGTGCGGCATTCCGCGCGCGCTACTCCTCGTGGCGCGGCCTGCGTTTTCGTTTCGAGCCGGATTATCGCCAGGCGTACGTGCGTTATCTTCTGCTGGCAATCCCGATGCTGCTGACGCTCGGCCTGTTGTTGCCATACATGAAGTTCAAGCAGAAGCAGTTCTTCGTCGAGCGACATCACTACGGTGGCCGCGCGTTCGCGTTCCGCGCAACGGCCGGATCGTTCTATCCGCCGTACCTGATCGCGTGGGCCGTGCTTGTTGGCTGGGTCTTGGTGATCTCCTTAGGTCTGGGCGCGCTGATGTTCTCCGCCAGCGCCGGGCACAACGCGCCGCCGCCTTGGATCGGCTTGGCGATCACCCTGCCGATCTACGCCGGCTACTTCGCGGTGTGGGCGTTCCTCGCTGCAGCGCTGTCGAACATCTTGTACAACCATGCCGAACTCGGGCCGCATCGCTTCCGCTCGACGCTGAAAGGCAGCCGGTTGTTCGGCCTCTATCTCGGCAACACCCTGGCGATCCTGTGCACGGCCGGCCTGCTGATCCCGTGGGCGAAGGTACGCCTCGCGCGCTACCGGGCGCAGTGCCTGTGCCTGCTGGCTGGCGCTGATCTCGCCGACTTCCACGCCGAAGCGGGCAGCGACATCGACGCGATCGCCGCGGAAATGGACGGCTTCTTCGATATCGACATCGGCCTATGAATACGTCGGCGAACGAGCGTTTCGAGGGAACTTATTTCGATGGACGCAATGGCCGCGTCCATGCGGTCGTGCTGCGTCGTGTCGGCAGCGCGCACTTCATCGTCGAGGGCGATGGCCTGCGACGCGGCGGGGCGCTGCGCAGCCTGGTACTGACGCCGCGGCTCGCGCGCATCGTGCGCACACTCGAATTTGCCGACGGTGCGCGCCTGCAATTGCCCGAAGACGTTGCGATCGACGTCTGGTTCGCGCGCAAGGACCGCCTGCAGGCGCTGGTCGACCGCCTCGAACGGCGTGCCTATGCGGTCGCCGCGGCGATTCTGGTCTGCCTCGGTGCGCTGGTGACTGGCGCGATCTGGGGCGTGCCGTGGATTGCCGATCGCATCGCCACGCATATCCCGGCCGGCATCGAGCACACACTCGGCGAACACGTGCTGGCGAGTCTCGACCGCTTCGGCATGAAGGCGAGCGCGCTGCATCAGGCCCGTCAGGATGAACTGTCGGCACGCTTCGCCAAGCTCGCAGACGGACTCGACGGCGGTGCCGGCTATCGGGTGGAATTTCGCGACGCGCCCGGCATCGGTGCGAATGCGTTTGCGCTGCCAGGCGGCACGGTGGTCGTCACCGATCAGTTGATCGCGTTGATCTGCGACGATCGCGAGTTCGATGCAGTCGTCGCGCACGAGATCGGCCACGAGCAGAACCACCATACGCTGCGCCAGACCCTGCGTGGTTCGCTGATCGCAATGGTTGCCGCATTGTTTGCCGGCGACGTCAGTTCGGCCGGCGCGGTCGTCATCGCTGTGCCGACCTTCCTCCTCGACAGCCATTATTCGCGCGAGTTCGAAGACGAGGCCGATCATTTCGCGCTCGACCTGCTGGTCAGACGGGAGGAAACGCCTTACTGGTTCGCTGCCGCGATGCGCAGTCTGCAGGTGGCGCATCCGGAATCGGGCGGTCTCGCTTATCTGGCGAGTCATCCGCCGACCTTGCAGCGCATTGCCCTCGCGGACGAGGCCGCCAGAACGTATGCGCAGCAGCGTCCTTTGACGTGTCCGAGCGGGGTGTGCGAAGGCGAACATCCTGGCGCGGTCCCCTGCGCGGTAAGCGCGGCGGCGCAGGCGGATGAAACACCACAAAGCTGCAGCGGCCACGAGCAGTAGCCGCTGTTCTCTTTCGTCAGAGCGCGCGCGTTACAGCGCCTGTTCGAGTTCCGGCACCAGCTTGAACAGATCGCCGACCAGACCGAAGTCGGAAATCTCGAAGATCGGTGCCTCGGCGTCCTTGTTGATCGCGACGATCGTACCGGCGTCCTTGATACCGGTCAGGTGCTGGATCGCGCCGGAGATGCCGATCGCGACGTACAGGTCCGGTGCGATGATCTTGCCGGTCTGACCGACCTGCAGATCGCTCGGCACGTAACCCGCATCGACCGCCGCGCGCGAAGCACCGACCGCCGCGCCGAGTTTGTCGGCGAGCGCATAGATGATCTTGAACGCATCCGACGAACCGAGCGCGCGGCCGCCGGAAACCACGCGCGCGGCGCCCTGCAGGTCCGGGCGATCGTTCTTGCCCTGCACCAGCTCGACGAAACGCGTATGCGTCGGCAGCGTGACATCGACACTCAGGTTCTCGACCGGCGCTTCGGCGCCAGTGCCGGCGGCGGCGTACGACGCCGTGCGCACGGTGGCGACGAGGATCTGATCCTGCGGTGCCTCGACCGTGACGATCGCATTGCCGGCATAGATCGGCCGCTTGAACGTATGCGCGCCTTCGACGGCCATGATGTCGGATACCTGGGCGACGCCGAGCAGGGCGGCGACGCGTGGCGCGAGATCCTTGCCGAATGTCGTCGACGGGGCCAGCACGTGTGTGTAGCCGTTCTTCGCAACTGCGACGATCTGCGGTGCGAGCAGTGCCGCGATGGGGTGCGCGTTTTCCGCGCGCGTGATGGTCAGCACGTTCGACACGCCGTCGATCTTGCCGGCTTCGGCGGCGACGCCGGCCGCGTCGGCAGCGAGCACGAGCACGTCGATCGATTCGCCCCCGAGGTCTTTCGCGCAGGTCACGCAGCGCGCAGTGCTGCTGTTGAGTTTGCCGTCCAGATGTTCGGCGACGATCAGGATCTTGCTCA